>JBEKGT010000077.1:0-10523 GCA_050012655.1 Gemmatimonadales bacterium
CACAAAGCAGCTCGCACTCGGCGGAGTGCTCCGGCCTGCGGTACTCCGGCAACTTCCGCCTGAACAGCGCGAAGCTCTACCTCGACCTCGCGGTGGCGAAGCAACGCTCCGACCCCGAGCGGTTCCAGGGCGCGATGCGCGACGCCCAGCGGCAGCTGGACGAGGCGCTGCGCGGTGGCGGCGGGGACGAGATGACGCTCCAGTTCTTCTACGGTGAGATCGGGACGCTGCGGGAGGACCTCGTCGGCGCCGATACGATGTTCACGAAGGCCGAGGCGAAGGCGAACGACGAGTGCAAGCGCGAGATCAACCGGATGCGCCGCAACTCTTGGGCGTACTACGCCAACAGCGCGGTGAACCTGCAGCGCACCGGGAACGTGGACTCGGCGCTGGTGCTGCTCCGGAAGGGGAACCTGATCTGGCGCAGTGAGCCGACGGGGTTCCTCCGGATGGCGGCGATCTTCGCCGCCCGGACGCAGAACGACAGCGCGGTCCTCTACGCCGTTCGGGCCTGCCACTCGACGGACGACCCGCGGTTCCTCGATCTGAAGAAGGCGGCGTGCTTCACCGCCGCCCAGCTGCTCCAGATCGCGAACCGCGCGCCGGAGGCGGAGGCGACGTTCCGGGACTTCCTGCGCATCGCCCCGCACGACCTGGCCGGAATGGCGGGGCTGGGCGCGGCGCTCTCGGCCCAGAGCAAGACGGCGGACGCGAACGCGCTGTACGACTCGCTCAGCGTTGCGGCCGACACCGTGACGGACCCTGACAATCTGTTCGATACGGGGACGGAGCTGGTGCGGGCCCGGCGCTACCAGCTGGCGGCGCGGCTCTACGAGCGCGAGCTGACGATGAACCGCTGCCACCGGGACGCCCTTTACAATCTGGCGAGCACCTACAACTCGCTGCGCGACTCGTTGCGAATGCTGGCGACGGCGCAGCGCCTGGTCGCGGTGGACCCGATGAACCGCGGCTCACTGGCCATGCTGGCGCAGGCGCAGGTGCTGATGCACGACACGAGCTCGGTGGGGACGCTGATGCGCCTCCAGGCGCTGACGTGGACCTTCGACCTCGTCCGGTTCACGCCGGGCGATACGTCGGCCGCGCTGCAGGGCGCGATCGGCAACACCCAGGATCACGCGCTCGCGCCGTTCCGGCTCACGATCGAGTTCCTGAACGCCGCCTGCGAGCCGGTGGGGCAGACGGTGGTCGAGGTGCCGCAGGTCGAGCCGAACGGCTCGTACACACTGGACCTGACGGGCCGGGGACGGGGCATCCGGGCGTATCGGTACAGGGCGAACTGAGGATGTTGACACGAGGCGGAGACGGCCTAGTTTCCGCCTCAGTCGCGGGCGTAATTCAGTGGTAGAATGCCAGCTTCCCAAGCTGGACGTCGCCGGTTCGAATCCGGTCGCCCGCTCTGACGGCGCGGAGGCGCCCCCGGTGGGGGAGCGGCTCCGCGCCTGGCGTTCCTGACCGTACCGTGCTGCGCGTCGCCGCCGTCCAGCCCTCCTCGCTCGCCGCCGAGCTCGGCATCGAGCCGGGCACCGAGCTGCTCGCCATCAACGGGCGGGAACTCGCCGACTTCCTCGACTTCGAGTTCCTCTCCGCCGACGAGGCGTTCCTCCTCCACGTGCGCACCCCCGCCGGGGAGGAGATCGAGTTCGACATCGAGCGCCCCGAGGGCCTCCCCTTCGGCATCACCCTCGAGCCGCCTCAGATTCTCCGCTGCGCCAACCGCTGCGACTTCTGCTTCGTGGACGGGAACCCCGACGGGGCGCGGAAGGCGCTCTTCATCCGCGACGACGACTACCGCCTCTCCTTCCGTCACGGCAACTTCGCCACGCTGACGAATCTGCGGCCGCGGGACGTGGACCGGATCATCGAGTACCGCCTCTCGCCGCTCTACGTGTCGGTGCATGCCACCGATCCGGAGATCCGGCGCCGGCTGCTCCGCAACCCGAAGGCCCCCGCGGTCCTCGAGCAAATGGTGGCGCTAACGGCGCACTCGAAGCTGGACCTCGTCCGCGCCCTGACGCCGGCGGAGGCCGCCGCGGCGGTGGACGAGGTGGAGCGCTGGTCGTCCCGCGCGCGGCGGGAGCGGGGGGAGGGCTGGGTGTACGGGTCGGACGAGCTGTACCTCGACGCCGGCCGGCCGCTGCCTCCTGCCGAGGCGTACGACGGCTTCCCGCAGGCGGAGAACGGTGTGGGCGCGGTGCGCTATCTCCAGCAGCTGATCGCCGAGGGCCGGCGCGGCCTCCGGGACATGGCCGGGCGCCGCGCGCTGGTCTGCACGGGGACGGCGATGGCGCGGCTGATGCCGCCGATCCTCCAGGCGGTGTCCGAGGCGACGGGCGCGGTGTTCGACCTCGCGGTCCTCGAGAACGGCTACTTCGGGTCGAGCGTGACGACCGCGGGCCTCCTCCCGGGAAGGGCCTTCCTCGACGCGCTCCGCGGGAAGTCGGCGTACGATCTGGCGCTCCTCCCCGCCGAGGCGGTGAGCGACGCCGGCGTCTTCGTGGATGACGTCTCTCTGGCGGAGGTCGAGGCGGAGGCGCCGATGCCGGTGCTGCCCTCGTACCACTTCACCGACGCCCTCGGGGCGGAGCGCGCGGCGTGACGACCGCCTCCGTCGCCACCGTGGCGATCGTCGGCCGGCCGAACGTCGGCAAGTCCACGCTCTTCAACCGGATCGTCGGCGGGCGGCACGCCATCGTAGACGACCGCCCGGGCTCGACGCGGGACCGGCACTTCGCCAAGGCGGAGTGGAACGGCCGCGGTTTCTGGCTGGTGGACACCGGCGGCCTCATCCCGCGCTCGGACGTGGAGATGGACGCCGCCATCCGCGCGCAGGTCGAGCTGGCGGTGCAGGCCGCCGACGTCGTGGTCTTCCTCGTGGACGTGCACGACGGCCCGATCGCGGCGGATGAGGAGATCGTCGCGTATCTCCGCGCGCAGGGCACGCCCGTGATCCTCGTGGCCAACAAGGCTGACGACCTGGCGGGCACGACGAGCCACCTGCCGTTCTACGAACTCGGCATGGGCGACCCCGTGCCGATTTCGGCGGGGACGGGGAAGGGCATCGGCGACCTGCTTGACCTGATGGTGGCGGCCCTGCCACCGGCGGCGCCGCCGCCCGACGCCCTGGCCGTCGCCGTGGCGGTGATCGGCCGGCCCAACGTCGGGAAGTCGAGCCTGGTGAACCAGCTGGTGGGCGAGGACCGGGTGGTCGTGTCCGCCACGCCGGGCACGACGCGGGACGCCATCGACACGCCTTTCACGTACCAGGGGCGCGAGCTGATCTTCGTGGACACGGCGGGGCTGCGCCGGCGGGGGAAGATCGACGAGGCGGTGGAGTTCTACGCCTCGCTGCGCACGGAGCGCGCCATCGAGCGGGCCGATGTCTGCGTCCTCGTCGTGGACGCCGCCGAGGGGCTCCACACGCAGGACTTCAAGGTGGCGTCGCGGGCTTGGGAGCAGGGGACGGGCCTCGTGGTCGCCGTGAACAAGTGGGACCTCGTCGCCAAGGAGACCAACACCGCGGAGGAGGGGCGGAAGGCCGCGGTGGAGCGCGCGCCGTTCCTCGACGCGGTGCCGTTCGTCTACGCGTCGGCGCTGAGCGGGCAGCGGGTGAACAAGGTGCTCGAGGCGGTCCTCGAAGTGGCCGACGCCCGGCGCATGCGGGTGAAGACGGCGGAGGTCAACGAGGCGCTGCGGGAGATGGTCGCCATCCGCCAGCCGCCGCAGGAGGGCGGAGCGGAAGTGAAGCTCCTCTACGGTTCGCAGATCGCCATCGAGCCCCCGACCTTCGCCGTTGTGAGCTCGCGCCCCGACACCATCCCCGACAGCTACCGGCGCTTCCTGGTGAACGGCCTCCGCGCCCGCTTCGGCTTCTCCGGATCCCCGATCCGCCTGCGCTTCACCCGCCGCCGCCGGAAGAGCCACACGTGACTCCGGCATTCCCCCTGCTGGCGCTCGCCTTCCTCCCCGCCGCGTACTTCCTCGGCGCCGTGCCCAGCTCGTTCCTGCTCGCTCGCTGGATCGGCGGGCTGGATCTGCGCGAGGTCGGGAGCCGGAACCTCGGGGCGACGAACCTCTACCGGGTGCTCGGGTGGAAGGCGGCGATTCCGGCGGCGGCGTTCGATGTGGCCAAGGGTGCCATCCCCGTCGCCTTCGCGGTGCGGCTCGGCGCCGGCCCGGCGTGGTGGCCGCTGGTGGTCGGCCTCGTGGCGGTTCTCGGGCATGTCTATTCGCCGTTCGTCGGCTTCCGGGGTGGCAAGGGCGTCGCGACGGCTGCCGGGGTGTTCCTAGCGCTGGCGCCGGCGCCGCTCGGCGTGGCCGCGGTGGTATGGGTCTCGCTCCTCAAGGCCACGGGCTACATGTCGGTGGCATCGATGGCAGGGGCCGTCGCCTTCGCCATTGCGATGCCCGTGCTGCGCCCCGGCCGGCCGTCGCTCATCGTGTCGGCTGTGCTGGTGTGCGCGTTCATCCTCTTCACGCACCGCCCCAACATCCGCCGCCTCCTGGCCGGGACGGAGTCGCGCTTCGGGAGCCATCGCGGAGGCGCAGCGTGACGCGCGTCGCCGTGGTAGGTGCGGGGAGTTGGGGGACGACCCTCGCCGACCTCCTCGCGGCGAAGGGCGACGACGTGGTGCTGTGGGCGTATGAGCCGGAGGTGGCGGCGGAGATCAACCGGCGGCACCGCAACGACCTCTTCCTCCCCGAGGCGCCGATCCACCCCGGGGTCGCGGCCACGACGGACCTCGCTGCGGCGGTGCGCGGTGCGGCGCTCGTGGTGTGCGCGGCGCCGTCGCAGGCGGTGCGCCGGGTGATGGGGGAGGCGGCCGCCTCGCTCGCCGCCGGCGCTCTCGTGGCCTGCGCGTCGAAGGGCCTCGACGCGGAGGGGCGGAAGCGGATGACGGAGGTGCTCGCGTCGGTGCTCCCCGCGGGCACCGGCATCGCGGCCCTCTCGGGACCGACCTTCGCCCGCGAGGTCTACGAGCGGCAGCCCACCGCCGCGGTGGTCGCCTCGGCGTCGCCGGAGGTCGCCAGGGTGGCGCAGCTTGCGCTCGCGGCGCCGCACTTCCGCGTGTACACCAACGACGACGTGATCGGCGTGGAGCTCGGCGGGGCCCTCAAGAACGTCATCGCGATCGCGGCGGGGATCCTCGACGGCCTCGGGCTCGGGCACAACGCGCGGGCCGCGCTGATCACCCGCGGCCTGGCCGAGATCACCCGCCTCGGGGTTGCGCTGGGCGCCCGGCCCGAGACGTTTGCGGGACTCGCGGGGATGGGCGACCTTGTTCTCACCGCGACAGGGCACCTCTCCCGGAACCGGAGCCTCGGCATCGAGCTCGGGAAGGGCCGGACGCTCGACGAAGTGATGGCCCGGCGGCTCTCGGTGGCCGAGGGCGTCGGGACGGCGCGGGCGGCGGTGGCGCTCGGGGAAGCTGCCCGGGTGGAGCTGCCGATCTCGTCCGAGGTGGTGTGCGTGCTGTTCGAGGGGAAGTCCCCGAAACAGGCGATCGGCGAGCTGATGGAGCGCACGCTGACGAGCGAGACGGAGAGCGGGCGGTGACGGAGCCGCTCCAGGAGTTCTTCTCGATCGGCGAGGTCTGCAGCCTCACCGACCTGAAGCCGCACGTCCTGCGGTACTGGGAGAGCCAGTTCCGCTTCCTGAATCCCGCGAAGAACCGTTCGGGGAACCGGGTCTACCAGCGGCGCGAGATCGAGCTGATCCTGCTGGTCAAGCACCTTCTCTACACCGACAAGTACACCATCGAGGGCGCCCGGCAGTGCATCGAGTCGTACCGGCGGACCGGCGAGCTCAAGCCCGCGGCACACGAGGCCATGAGGGCCGAGACCGTCAACGATCTCCGCTCCGGCCTCGAGCAGCTGCTGCGGACCCTCGACGGCGACCACGAGCCGTCGGACGCCGGTGGCTGAGGCGGCCGCGCCCGCCGGCGGCCCCGCGATCGTGGTGATCCCCGCCTACGAGGCCGAGGCGACGCTCCCCGTCGTGCTGGAGCGCCTGCGGCGCGCCGCCCCCGGTGCGGAGGCGATCGTCGTGGACGACGGCTCTACTGACGGCACGGCGGCGGCGGCCGAGCGCGGCGGCGCGGCGGTGGTCCGCCAGGGCGCGAACCTCGGGAAGGGCAGGGCGCTCGCGGCCGGCATCGCCGCGGCCCGCGCGAGGGGGGCGCGGTTCGTCGTGACGATGGACGCCGACGCGCAGCATCCCCCCGAGTCGGTGCCCGCGCTCCTCGCTCCGCTGGAGGAGGACCGGGCCGACCTCGTCGTTGGCGCGCGCCGCCGCGACGCGGGGGCGATGCCGTGGCCGCGGCGCGTCACCAACGGCCTCTCCAGCGCCCTCGTTTCCCGAGCCACCGGGCTGCCGGTGCGGGACTCGCAGTCGGGGTTCCGTGCCTTCACCCACCGGGTCGCGGACACGATCCGTCCCGCGGGCGCACGGTACGAGTTCGAGACGGAGTTCCTCTTCCTCGCGGCGGAGGCGGGATTCCGCATCGCCTCCGTGCCCGTGCCCACGGTGTACGCCGGCGCCCGCAGCCATTTCCGCCATGGGGGAGACACCCTGCGCCTGGCGCGGGTCTTCCTCCGGCACTGGCGGCCCATCCTCCTCGGGAGTGCCGGCCGTTGAGGATCCTCTGCTCGAACGACGACGGCATCGCGGCCGAGGGCCTCGCGCTCCTCGTCGAGGTGTGCGGGAAGCTGGGCGAGGTCACGTGCGTTGCCCCGGACCGGGAGCAGAGCGCCACCAGCCACTCCCTCACCCTCGCCCGGCCCCTCCGTCCGGTGCGGCGCGGTGAGCGCACCTGGCAGGTGGACGGCACGCCGACCGACTCCGTGCTCCTCGGCCTCGGCGCCTTGGCCGGCGCGCGCCCCGACTTCGTGGTCTCCGGGATCAATCATGGCCACAACATGGGCGAGGACGTGCTCTACTCCGGGACCGTGGCAGCCGCGATGGAGGGCCTTGCCTTCGGCATCCCCGGCGTGGCCGTCTCCTTCGCCGGTACGGAGCACGCGCTCATCCGCACCTACGGCGAGGTGCTCGAGCGGCTGTTGCGGCAGCTGCTCGTGCCCGAGCGGTTCCCCGCGGACACGCTGCTCAACGTGAACCTTCCTCCGCGGCCGGCCGCGGAGGTCCGCGGCGTCCGGGTCACGACGCTGGGGAAGCGCATCTACTCGGAGTCCCTCACCAAGATGAAGGACCCGTGGGGCCGGGACATCTGGTGGATCGGCGGCGGCCAGCTCTCGTGGTCGGGGCGCGAGGACTCCGACTTCCAGGCGGTCGAGGACGGCTTCATCTCCGTCACGCCGCTCCACGTGGACATCACCAACTATCGGCTGCTGGAGACGGTCCGCGCGTGGGACCTGCGCGTGTGAGCGGCGCGCCCGGCGACAGCTACGGCGGGTACCGCGAGCGCCTGGTGGAGGCGCTCCGCGCGAAGGGCATCCGGGATCTCGCGGTGCTGAAGGCGGTGGCGGAGGTGCCGCGGCACCTCTTCGTGCCGGCGTCGCTCCGCAAGCAGGCGTACGAGGATACCTCGCTCCCCATCGGCAACGGCCAGACGATCAGCCAGCCGTCCACGCAGGCGCGCGCGCTCGAGGCGCTCCGCCTGACCGGCCGCGAGCGCGTGCTCGAAGTGGGCCTCGGCTCCGGCTACCAGACCGCGCTCCTGGCGCAGCTTGCCTCGCAGGTCTTCGCGATCGAGCGCATCCCGGCGCTGGCCGACGCCGCGCAGGCGGCGCTCGCGGAGGCCGGGGTGCGGAACACGTCCATCCTCGTGGGCGACGGCACCCTCGGCTGGCGCGCCTATGCGCCCTACGACGCCATCGTCGTCGCCGCGGCATCGCCCGACCTGCCGCAGCCGCTGGTCGAGCAGCTCGCTCCGGGCGGCCGCCTCCTGGCGCCCCTCGGCCCGCGGGATGCGCAGGTCCTCACGCTGGTGACCCTCGGCGACACGGGGCCCGTGCTCGAGCCCCTCACCGACGCGCGCTTCGTCCCGCTCCTCGGGACTCACGGCTTCGATGCTTGAGCGCTTCGGCCTCTGGCTCGTCGAGGTGATCGGCACCCTCGGCTACGGCGGCATCTTCGCACTGATGGCGCTCGAGTCGTCGGTCTTCCCGGTCCCCTCCGAGCTCGTGATGCCCCCGGCGGGGTACCTCGCGGCCAAGGGGGGGATGAACCTGTTCGTGGCGCTGGCGTGCGGGACCGCGGGCAGCCTCGTCGGCGCGTGGGCGAACTACGCCGTCGCCAGCCGCCTCGGGCGCTGGGTCTTCGTGCGCTACGGCCGATGGGTCCTCCTGACCGAACGCTCCCTCAAGCGCACCGAGCGGTTCTTCGCCAGGCACGGCGAGATCGCCACTTTCGTCGGGCGCCTCTTCCCGGTCATCCGGCACCTCATCTCCATCCCGGCCGGGATCGCGCGGATGCGCCTCGATCGGTTCTTCCTCTATACCGCGCTCGGCGCCGGCCTCTGGTGCACGGTGCTCCTCGGCATAGGGTGGGTCATCGGGAACGCAGGGGGGACGCTGGCCCGGGACGTGGTCGAGCTCTACACCCGCCACGCCATCCTCGTGATGGTGCCCCTGGCAGTCCTCCTCGTGGGCGGCTACGTCTGGTGGCACCGTCGGCGCTCGCGGACAACCCGTACCCCCTCGCCGACAGCTGACGGCCGAGGGCCGATGGCCAATGGCTGACGGCCCTTCGCTGGCCTGCCGCCGCTGGGTGCTCGCCGGCAGGGTGCAGGGAGTCGGCTTCCGCTGGTTCGTTCTCAACAACGCCCAGGCCCTCGGAATCCGGGGGTGGGTGGCCAACACTCCGGACGGAGCGGTTGAGGTGGTGGGGGTGCCGTCCGGCGAGACGCTGGCGAAGTTCGAGGCCCTCCTGACCAAGGGCCCGCCGGCCGCCCGCGTGACGGAGATCACGATTCAAGATGTTCCACATGATTCTGTGGACTCTAAGTCGTTTATTATCAAGCACTAAGCTACTGCACATCACAGAGAGTCGAGCGTCGTCGTGTTGGAATCTCTCTACCGTCTGGTCCGCGACGTTCCGGACTTTCCCAAGCCCGGGATCCTCTTCAAGGACATCACTCCGATCCTCTTGGATCCGAGGGCCTTCGGGGAGGCCGTGGACGAGGTCGTCGCCCCCTTCCGGCAGGCCGGGATCACGAAGGTGGTGTCGGTGGAGTCGCGCGGGTTCTTGCTGGGGGCGCCTGCGGCGCTGGTGCTGAACGCGGGGTTGGTGCTGGTTCGGAAGCCGGGGAAGCTCCCGGCCGCCACGCGGCGCGCCGAGTACCAGCTCGAGTACGGATCCGATGTGCTCGAGGTCCACGTGGACGCGCTGGGGGCGGGGGATCGCGTGCTGATCGTGGACGACGTGCTCGCCACCGGCGGCACCGCGGTGGCGACGGCGCAACTCGTCGAAGAGTCGGGCGCCCAGGTCGTGGGGCTCTCGTTCCTCATCGAGCTGACCGATCTCGGCGGCCGCGTGCGCATCGGCCGGGGCCGCACCGTGCACGCGGCGCTCGTGTATCCGCGGCGCTGACGGGCGTCAGGGCGCGCTCGCGGGCTTGAGAAAGGCCCGACGAAAGGCGAGTTTTCACGGCTGCGCCGCCCCTGTAGCTCAGCATGGATAGAGCAGCGGTTTCCTAAACCGTTGGTCGCGTGTTCGAGTCACGCCAGGGGCATGGTGGTGACCGGGCATCCAGGGACCGACCTCGAGGACGAAGGACGTAGTGACTGCGCCAACAACCGGCGGGACCGCTCCATCGCTCGTCCGTCGCGACTGGCAGGACTGGACGAGGACGAACATCCGCCGCGTGGGCTACGGCGCCGCCGCGGTGGTGATCGTGGCGGGCGCGGTGCTCGCGTACGTCGCCTCCGAGCGGAACAAGGAGACCTTCGCCGCGCAGGCGCTCTCGCAGGCGTGGTCCACCGTCGAGTCCGGCAACATGGCGCTGGCGGCGAACGACCTCTCGCGCCTGGTCGAGCGCTACGGCGGCACGCGCGCGGCGGACGAGGGGCAGATCCTCCTCAGCGAGATCCGGATGCTGACCGGCCAGACCGACGCCGCGGTGCGGGACCTGCGGCAGTTCGTCACCAAGCGCCACCCCAAGTACTTCATCGCCTCGGGCTACGCGCTCCTGGGCGGCGGCCTGGAAGACCAGGCGAAGTTCAAGGACGCCGCCGCGGCCTACCGGAGCGCCGCCGATGCCGCGGACCTGGGCTTCCTGAAGGCCCAGTACCTGATCGACGCCGGCAGGGCATTCGTCCTGGCCGGCGACACGGCGTCCGCCAGGACCGCCCTCGGTGAGGTCCTGGCCAAGTACAACGACCTCAGCCAAGCGGCCGAGGCGCGGGTGCGCATGGGTGAGATCGGTGGTCCCGTTCCGGCGCCGCCGGCCCCCAAGACCGATAGCCAGGAGCCCCAGGCCGGCTGACCGCCGGAGGGGCTGCCGAGCGCGCGTAGGGGCGTCCGAGCGGTTCGGGCGCCCCTCCTT
>JBEKGT010000078.1:0-8664 GCA_050012655.1 Gemmatimonadales bacterium
GTCGCCCCCCGGCGTCACCGACGCGGGCGAGACCACCACCGGCAACCTGTCGGTCGGCCAGGTGCAGATCAACGAGCGCTCGCTCCGGCTCATCGGTTTCGACGTCCGGCCCGGCGAGCGCGCCGAGGCGTTCTACCAGTTCCCGGAGGGGCAGCGGAACTTCCTCGGCTACCGCCAGATGCGGGTCTGGGCGCGCGGCCGCGGTGCCGCGTGGGACCGCGGCGAGCTGGAGTTCTACGTGAAGATCGGGCAGGACGAGAACAACTTCTACCTCTTCCGCGCGCCGGCCCGCACGACGACCTGGGACCCGGAGGCGGTCGTGGACTTCGGGCGCTGGCTCGATCTGCGGGCGCAGGTCGAAGCCAGCTTCCTCCGCGGCGACCCCCCGAACGTGACGCGCGCCAGGGGCTGCGGCGCCGACACCCTCGCGTACGTCGCCTGCGACGGGCCGTACCTCGTCCAGGTGCGCAACCCCGGCGTCGCGCCCCCCAACCTCGCCGGCGTCCGGGAGCTGGCGGTCGGCTTCGTCCGCGACAGCGGCCCCGCGCTCGACAGCGCCGAGCTGTGGGTGGACGACATCCGCCTTGCGCAGGCGGTGAACACCCCCGGGTACGCCGGCGCGCTGAACCTCCACATCGCCGCCGCCGACCTCGCGGACGTGAGCGTCTCGATGACCCGGCGGGACGCGCAGTTCCACCAACTCGGCGAGCAGCCCCCGTACGTCGGTACCACGCAGCTCGCGGTGGCGACGACGGTCCGCCTCGAGAAGTTTGGGCTCGATCGCCTCGGGCTCGCGGCGCCGCTCACGGTGCGGATGGACCGCTCCTCACAGGACCCGTACTTCCTCAGTGGCACGGACGTGCTTGCGGGGCCGATCGACGGGCTCCGGCGCCCGCGCAGCTCGCAGACCGCGCTCAATCTGGTGCTCCGCCGCACGCGGCGCGGCACGCTGTGGTGGCAGCGCCTGCTCGTGGACAACATGACGCTGAGCGCCTCCGGGTCGCGCGGCACGACCACGACCCAGCTGGGGACGGGGACCTCGAGCCTCCTCAACCTGCGCGCCGACTACGCCCTGACCCCCGCCGAGCGCAGCATCCGCTACGTGCCCGGGTTCCTGGTGCGGCTCGTGAATTCCCTCCCGGCGTTCCTCAGCCGGTCGGAGTTCGCCCGGGGGCTGGAGAACGCGCGGCTCACGTGGACGCCGGTGTCGGTGCGGTTCAGCACGTCGTACAACGGCACCGCCGCCGTGCAGCAGACCTTCCGGGTGCCCATTGCGACGACCAGCGACACGCTGGCGACTACGGTCCGGGCGAAGCAGGCCTCGCTCCAACAGGACATCGCGGTGGACTTCCGGCCCCTCCGCTCCCTCACCGGCGGGGTCACCTGGACGCAGGTGCGGGACCTGCGGAACTACGGAGACTCCACGACCATGGGCGTGCTCGCCCGCCAGGACGCCAGCCGCCTGCTCGGGTTCAACGTCGGCTTCGAGCAGCGGCGCGCCGTCGGGACGCGCGTCGCCTGGCAGCCCAACCTCGCGGCGTGGCTCCGACCCCGGGCGAGCTTCGTCTCCCAGTTCAACCTCAATCGCGACCCCAGCGCGCCCACCGCCGAGCGCGTCCTCGCCGACACGGCGGGCGCGTACCGCATCCCGATGGCCTTCCAGAACCAGCGGACGACGGACCTGGGCCTCTCCCTCGACCTCTCGCGCCTGGTCCGGGGGCTGGCCGGCGACTCGTCGCTCCTCACCGCGCTGTTCGACCGGCTCAACCCGGTGGACCTCTCCTCGCGCACCGACCGGCGCTCCCAGTTCAGCCAGCGCGGCCTGACCCCCGACCTCGCGTATCAACTCGCCCTCGGCGGCACGGATGCCTTCCGCACCTATGGGGGGCAGCCGGCCGACGCGGCATCCGATGCTCGCGTCATCGGCGCCTCGGGTGGCGTCCGCCTGCCCCTCGGCCTGTCGATGTCGTCCGATTACGCGTGGCGGCGTTCGCTGACGTGGGCTCGCCGGCTCGACGGCCAGTCGGAGATCGAGCAGACGGAGCTGGACTGGCCGAGCGTGACCGGCCGATGGGTGTGGTCCCCGAGGCAGGCGTTCGTGCGCCGCATCATCACCAGCGTGAGCGCCTCGGCATCGTACCGCGGGCGCGAGACGGAGAGCGTGCAGTCGGCCTTCAGCGGGGCGAGCGTCTCCGTGACCGCAGCGGGGGCGGCCATCGTCTCGACACAGAACACCCGCTCGGCACCCCTCTCGCTTACGGTGTCCTGGGCGCCGCGGGTGATCTCCAGCGTGAACTACACGAGCAGCCGGGCGGAGAACGTCCAGGCGGGCAACGTCAACCGCACCAACGGCACCGAGACGGGCGCCAGCCTCTCCTTCTCCTTCCGCCCGCCGCAGCAGGTACTCCCGATGCGCGGCGACATCCGCACGGCGCTCCGGTACTCGAACAGCGTGAGCCTCGGCTGCATCACGTCCGCGGGAGACAGCACCTGCGTACCGATCTCTGATGCGCGCCGCAGCCAGTACAGTCTCACGATGGACACCGATATGCCGCCTAACGTGTCCGCCGGCCTGGGCATCAGCTACATTGTGACCGAAGACGCCCACGCCAACCGGAAGTTCTCCCAGTTCGTGCTCACGATGTCGGTGTCGGTGAACTTCTCCGCCGGAGAGATCCGATGATGCGGTCTGCGGCCCTCGCCCTCCTGGCCCTCGCCGTCGCGTGTCGGGGGAGCGGCCAGTCGGCCCCGCCGTTCGACGGCCCGCAGGCCCTCCGCTGGGTCGAGTACCAGGTGGCGGCCGGCCCCCGGATCCCCGGGACGGCGCCGCACCGCGCCGTCGGGGACTGGATCCTCGCGCAGCTCCGCCAGCGGGCCGACACCGTCGAGGTCCAGGCGTTCACCCACGTGACCGCCTCCGGCGACACCCTGCCCCTGCGCAACTTCATCGCGCGCTTCCGCCCCGGCGAGAAGGACCGTGTCCTGTTCCTTGCGCACTGGGATTCGAAGCCGCACGCCGACCAGGATCCCGACCCCGCCAAGCGCGCACTCCCCGTCCCCGGCGCCGACGACGGCGCCTCAGGGGTCGCCGTCCTCCTCGGCGTGGCCGACCAGCTCAAGCATACGCCGCCCTCGGTGGGGGTGGACCTTCTCTTCGTGGATGGGGAGGACTACGGGACGTTCGAAGGCGACGCGCCCGACAACCTCCTCGGCTCGCGCTACTTCGCCCAGCACCTCCCCCAGGGGTACCGGCCGCTCTACGCCGTCCTCCTCGACATGGTGGGCGACAAGGACCAGGCGTTCCCTCAGGAGGGGTACTCGCTCGAGCGCGCACCGGAAGTGGTGGAGCGCGTCTGGCGGACGGCCGAGGACATCGGCCTGGGCCGGGTCTTCCGGCCGGTGCAGGGGATCGCGCTCACCGACGACCACATCCCCCTCCTCGGGGCCGGCATCCGCACGGCCGACGTGATCGACTTCGACTACACCTACTGGCACACCACCGCCGACACCCCCGACAAGGTCTCTGCGATCTCGCTCGCCAACGTCGGGAAGGTCGTCCTCGCCCTCGTGCGCTGATCCGCGCCGCGCCGCGGCGTTCCGGCACGGGAGCCGCGCCGTCAGCGCCTATCGTGCGGCCCATGGCCGCCCGCGACGAACGCCGCGCCGTCCTCCTCCTCGCCCTCGCCGCCGCCGCGGGCGGGGTGGCGCGCGTGGAGCGTGCGCCCGAGGCGCCGCCGGGGGCGTCGGCCATCGCGCCGGAGCTGCGCGGCGCGGACGTCGCCCGCCAGGCGGCGCTCTCCCGACGTGCCGAGGCGCTCGCGCGGCCCCTGGGGCCGGGGGAGCGGGTGGACGTGGACACCGCAGCGGCGGATGAGCTGGCGCGGCTGCCAAGGGTCGGGCCGAAGCTGGCCCGCCGGATCGTGGAGGAGCGGGACGCCCGCGGGCCTTTCGGGGGCCTCGCGGGGCTCGGGCGGGTCCCGGGCATCGGGCCCGCGCTGCTGGCCGGGCTCCAGCGCTCGGCGATCTTCTCCGGAGTGCCCAGGGCCGGCGCCCTCGCCGTGGTATCACCCGCCCCAGGCGGGCCGGCCCGGCCGGCGGCATCTGGCGGCTCCGGTACCTGCGGGCCCCTGCCGCTGCCGCTCAACACGGCGTCGGCGGTGGAGCTGGACTGCCTGAAGGGGGTGGGGCCGGCGCTCGCCGGGCGGATCGTGGCCGACCGGGCCGCCCGCGGCCCCTATCCGGGCGTCGAGGACCTGGACCGTGTGCCGGGCATCGGAAAACGCCTGGTGGAGCGTCTTCGGCCCTTCCTTCGCGCGCCTTGACAGGGGGGGTACCTGCCGTAGTATTCCGAGTAACTCTAGGCTAGTTACGGTTTTCCACCTCGTCGGGACTCCTCGTCCATGTCGGCACCAGCGCCCGCAGCCGGCGACCGGCTCGGTGATCTGCTCATCAAGGAAGGGCTGATCACCAAGGATCAGCTCGAGAAGGCCCTCCAGGAGCAGAAGGCCAACGGTACCCGGCTGGGCTACAACCTGGTCAAGCTCGGCTTCGTGCAGGAGACCGAGATCACCAAGATGCTGGCCCGGCAGTTCCGGATGCCGGCGGTGGACCTCTCACGCTTCGAGGTGGACCCGAAGATCGTGAAGATGGTCCCCGCGGACATCGCGCTGAAGCACCTGGTCCTGCCGCTGAAGAAGGAAGGGCGGACGCTGACGGTCGCGATGGCCGACCCGACCAACATGGGCGTCATCGACGACCTGAAGTTCGTCACCCGCTACGACATCTTCCCGGTGATCGCGGGCGAGTACACCCTGCGCACGGCGATCGAGAAGTACTACGAGCAGGTGGACGCGCAGCTCGACAGCCTCCTCAAGGAGATGGGGGAGGACGCGGAGTCCGAGGAGCTCGAGCTCGTCCAGGAGCAGGAGGAAGCGGAGCAGGCGGGCGCCGCGATGGCGGACGACGCCCCGGTGGTGAAGCTGATCAACGCCATCCTCACCGACGCGGTGAAGCGGGGCGCCTCCGACATCCACGTGGAGCCGTTCGAGCACGAGATCCGGGTGCGCTACCGCATCGACGGCGCGCTCTCGGAGGTGATGAAGCCCCCGGTCAAGCTGAAGGCGGCGCTCACCTCGCGCATCAAGATCCTCGCGGCGCTGAACATCGCGGAGCGGCGCGTGCCGCAGGACGGCCGCATCCGGCTGAAGATGGGCAAGCGGGTGATCGACTTCCGCGTCTCGACGCTCCCCGTGCTGTTCGGTGAGAAGATCGTGATGCGGATCCTCGACAAGGGGAACCTGACCCTCGACCTGTCGAAGTTCGGGTTCGAGCCCAAGTCTGAGGCCGACCTGATGAAGGCGATCCTGAACCCCTACGGGATGGTGCTGGTGACGGGGCCGACGGGATCGGGGAAGACGACGACGCTGTACTCGGCGTTGTCCCGGGTCAACACGATCGAAGTGAACATCATGACGGCCGAGGACCCGGTCGAGTACAACCTGATGGGCATCAACCAGGTCGCGGTGCGGAACGAGATCGGGATGACGTTCGCGGCGGCGCTGAAGGCGTTCCTGCGCCAGGACCCGAACATCATCATGGTGGGCGAGATCCGCGACATCGAGACGGGCAGCATCGCGATCAAGGCCGCGCTCACGGGCCACCTGGTGCTCTCGACGCTGCACACCAACGACGCCCCCTCGACGATCACCCGCATGATCGACATGGGCATCGAGCCCTTCAACGTGTCGTCGGCGGTGAACCTGATCGTGGCGCAGCGGCTGGTGCGCCGCATCTGCAAGGACTGCAAGACCGAAACGACGTACAGCGCCGACGAGCTGAAGGTGCTGGGCACCACCGAGAAGGAGTGGGAGGGGGTCACCTTCTACAAGGGCAAGGGGTGCGACACGTGCGCCGGGTCGGGCTACAAGGGCCGCGCGGGCCTCTACGAGGTGATGGCCTTTTCCCAGGAACTGCGCCGCATGATCCTCCGCGGTGCCTCCACCAGCGAGCTGCAGCAGCAGGCCGTCAAGGAAGGCATGCTCACCCTGCGGATGGACGGCATCGTCAAGATCAAGAAGGGCGTCACCACCCTCGAGGAAGTCGTCAAGGAAACGGCGGAAGGCTGACCACGTGACCGCACCCCATCCGGCCCAGCCGGCGACCACCATCAACCTGCGCGCGCTGCTCGAGGAGATGATCGAGCGCGAGGCGTCGGACCTCCACATCACGGCCGGCGAGCGCCCGAAGATCCGGGTGGACGGCGACATCGTCAGCAGCAAGGTGGAGACCGTCCTCACGCCGAAGGACACCCTGCAGCTGGCCTACTCGGTGCTGACGGAGCAGCAGAAGAAGCGTTTCGAGACCGAGGACGAGCTCGACTTCTCCTTCGGCATCCAGAACCTGGCACGGTTCCGCGGCAACTGCTTCAAGCAGCGGGGCTGCGTCTCGATCGTGATCCGGCAGATCCCCTTCCGCGTGAAGACCTTCGAGGAGCTGCAGCTACCGGCGGTGGTGGCCAAGTTCGCCGAGCGGCCGCGGGGGATGATCCTGGTGACGGGGCCGACCGGCTCGGGGAAGTCCACGACGCTCGCGGCGATGATCGACAAGATCAATCGGGAATGGCATGGGCACATCATCACGGTGGAGGACCCGATCGAGTTCATCCACCGGCACCAGGGGTGCATCGTCAACCAGCGGGAGGTCGGCACCGACACGAAGTCGTTCGCGAACGCGCTGAAGTACGCGCTCCGCGAGGATCCGGACGTGGTGCTGATCGGCGAGATGCGGGACCTGGAGACGATCCAGGCGGGGCTGACGATCGCGGAGACGGGCCACCTGTGCTTCGCGACGCTGCACACCAACTCGGCGGCGGAGACGATCAACCGCATCATCGATGTGTTCCCGGCGCACCAGCAGTCGCAGGTGCGGGCCCAGCTGGCGTTCGTGCTGGAGGGGATCATCACGCAGACGCTGCTGCCGCGGGCGAAGGGCAAGGGCCGCGCGATGGCGTGCGAGATCCTGGTCGCCACGCCGGCCATCCGCGCGCTGATCCGCGACGACAAGGTGCACCAGATCCAGTCGTCGATGCAGTCGGGGAAGAAGCACGGGATGCAGACGCTGAACGATTCGCTCTATCAGCTGTACATGAACCGCGAGGTGGCGCTCGAGGACTGCCTGCGGGCCACGCCGGAGCCGAACGATTTCCTGCGGATGATCGGCGAGCCGGTGCCCGGCGAGGACGACAAGCCCATGGCGCCGAAGGACCGGCCCCTCACCGGTGGGCTCAGGCGCTGATGGCGCGCACAGGAGGCTGACGGATGCCGGTCTTCAACTACACCGCGCGGACCCTCACGGGGGAGCTGCAGTCGGGGTCGATCGACCTGCCGTCGGAGAACGACGTCGTCGCGCATCTCCGGAAGAACCGGATGATCGTGGTGAAGGTCCAGCAGGCGCCGAAGCAGCTGAGCTTCTCCTTCGGCAGCGGCGTCACGACGCGAGACATCGTGATCTTCACCCGCCAGTTCGCCACGATGATCAACTCGGGGCTGCCGCTGGTGCAGGCGCTCGACATCCTCTCGGAGCAGACCGAGAGCAAGGCCCTCAAGGACGTCACCAAGGCGGTGGTGTACGACGTCGAGAGCGGGCAGACGCTCGCCGACGCGTTGCGCAAGCACCCCAAGGCGTTCAGCGAGCTCTACGTCAACATGGTGGCGGCGGGCGAGGCGGGCGGTATCCTCGACACCATCCTGCTGCGCCTCGCGGTGTTCATGGAGAAGAACGACGCGCTGGTGCGGCGGGTGAAGGGCGCGATGATCTACCCGGCCGTCATCTTTTCGGTGGCGGGCCTCTGCGTCGTCGTCCTGCTGATCTTCGTGATCCCCGTGTTCGCCGGCATGTTTGCGTCGGCCGGCGGCGTGCTGCCGCTGCCGACCCGCGTCGTCATGTTCATGTCGCACTTCCTCATCCACTTCTGGTGGGCCATCGGCGGCGGCGCCGCCGCGATCTACTTCGGCATGAAGCGCTACTACGCCACCCCGAACGGGCGGTTCAACCTCGACAAGCTGATGCTGTCGGCACCGGTGCTCGGCGACATGCTGCGCAAGTCGGCGGTGTCGCGTTTCACCCGCACCCTCGGCACCCTGATCGCGTCCGGCGTCTCGATCCTGGACGGGCTCGAGATCACCGCGAAGACCGCCGGCAACCGCGTCATCCACGATGCGGTGATGGAGTCGCGGAACTCCATCGCGGGGGGCGAGACGATCGCCGCGCCGCTCCAGAAGTCGAAGGTCTTCCCGCCGATGGTCATCTCGATGATCGCGGTGGGGGAGCAGACCGGCGGCCTCGACGAGATGCTCACGAAGATCGCGGACTTCTACGACGAGGAGGTGGACGCCGCCGTGGCGAACCTGCTCTCGGCGATGGAGCCGGTGATGATCGTCTTCCTCGGCGGCGTGGTCGGCGGCATGGTCATCGCGATGTACTTGCCGATCTTCAACATGATCAACCTGGTGCAGTAGGGTCGGGCGCGGTCGGCGGGGAGGTGGGAAGACGGCGGGCGGGCTCGCGTGGCGGGCCCGCCCTTCTCGTGGGCCGGTGGCGCGCCGGCGGCAAGGAGGCGGCATGCGGGTCGTCCGGTCGGCGGGGATCTTGGGGGCGATGGCGCTC
>JBEKGT010000079.1:0-8630 GCA_050012655.1 Gemmatimonadales bacterium
GGCGGGGGCGGGCGCGGGGGCGAGAGGTGCGGCCGGCGGCTCGGCGGCGCCACGGCCCAGCGCGGGAGGCGCGGCGAGGTCCCCCGCCAGGAACGGATGAGGTTCGCCCGCTCCGATGGTGAACCCGGTATGCTCGCCGATCTCCGTGAGCACCTTCTCCTGGTTCTCCAGCACTCCCGTCAGCCGCACGATCTCCTGCGCCATCTGCCACAGCGCTTCGCGCTGCTCGCGCTCGCCGTCCACGATGGCGGCGAGGAGGTCGAGGTTGGTGACCTCCGCCGTGTCGGAGGCGGCGGAGCGGCGGCGCGGCTTCGGAGCGCCGCCCACGGGCTCGGCGGCGGGCGCCGCCGGAGGGCCATCCATCCGGCCCAGGATCTCGGCGTGAGACAGCCCGCTCGAGTACCCCTTCGCGACCGAGCGCAGGACCGCAAGCGCAGCAGGAGGATAGCGTCGGCGGCGGCCCGTGCCTACGGACGGGATGTGGTCGAGGAAGGCGTCGCGATAGTAGCGGACTGTGGACTCGGGCAGCGACAGCTGGTCGGCGAGTTCACGCAGGGTGAAAAGCGGTTCGTCGGGCATACCGCGAAGATATCCGCGGTACGGGGTGGCTGCAACGGGCTGCGGTCGTATCGCGGAATCGCAGGTGCGGCGCCTGCGCTTGAGGGTCTACGCCTGGCGCGCCTCCCAGTCGGCCGCCGCGCCGCGGAAGTCCCGGCCGCAGCGGGGGCAGTGGAGAGCGCCGAGCGGGGGCTCGTCGAGGGCGTAGTCGAATCCGCGGCCGCACGTGCAGCCGGCGTCGAGCGTCTCCGAGCCGCAGACGATGCAGAAGCGGTCGCCCTCGCGGTATGCGCGGAACCGCCCGCAGGTGCGGCACCGCATCGGCGTGCCGCCGCCGCTCACTGGCGCCGGCGCAGCCACGCCACTGGGTCGAGGGCCTGGCCCCCCTGGCCGCGGATCTCGAAGTGCACGTGCGGGCCCTGGTCCGAGTTGGCGCCCCCCGAATGGCCGAGGGTCTGCCCCTTCTCGACCGCCTGCCCCTGCCGGACGCCGATGTCGCTCAGGAACCCGTAGAAGCTGTAGAAGCCGCCCCCGTGGTCGAGGAGCACGGAGGGACCGTAAGTGCCGAGCGCCTGGGCGATGCGCACGGTGCCCGCGGCCACGGCCCGGACGGGCGTACCCTCGGCCACCGCGATGCCGATCCCGTTCCAGCGGATGGTGGTGTTGTTGGGCAGTTGCTGCCGCCCGAACCGGTAGATGATGTCGCCGGTCACCGGCCAGTCGAGCTGCCCGAGGTCGGAGGTGGTGATGCGCACCGGCCCGGTCGCCGCGCCTGCCGCCTCCGCCGCCCGGCGCCGCCGCTCGAGGACCGCGATCACGTCGTTGACCCGCGCCTCGTCGCGGGCCAGCTGCTGCAGCCGCGCCTCCGCCTGGCGCTGCTCCCGCTGTGACTGCTGGAGGCTCGTCTCCCGCTGGTGCTCCAACTCCCGGAACCGGTTGTTCTCCTCCGCCCGCTCGTCGCGGCGGCGCGCCAGGTCGGTGCGCACGTTGAGCAGATCGTTCCGCTGCTCGGCCACCCGGTCGCGCAGCGCCGTCACGTCCCGCACCAGCTGCCGGTCCTGCCGGCTCACGAGGTAGAGGTACTTGTAGCGGGAGAGGAGGTCGCCGAACGACTCCGCCGCCAGGAGCACCTGGGCCCCGAAGAGCGGCCCGCGCTTGGTGATCTCCGCTAGCCGGTGGTCGAGGATGGCCCGCTTCTCGGCGAGGGCGTCCTCGGCGACGATAAGGTCGGCGGTGATCCGCTCGATCTGGGAGCCAAGGGTGTTGATCTGGAGGTCCAGCTCGGAGACGATGCGGCCGGTCGTCTCGACCTGGTGCTCGATGTTGGTCAGCTCGCTCGACAGCGAGTGGACGCGGCCGCGCAGCCGCTCCATCTCCTGCTGGAGGCGCTCGCGCTCGCGGCGGATCTCGACGAGCCGTTCGCGGCTGCGCTGGAGGCTGGTGTCCTGGGCCGGGGGCTGCTGCGCGCGGAGGGGCGCGGCCGGGAGGGCGGCGCCGAAGCAGAGGGCGACGGCGAGCGCGGCGGCGCGGGCGCCGGTCACACGCTGCGGAGGTGGCGCCCGACGCTCAGCGCGCTGCCGGCCAGGCCGAGCAGGCCCCCCGCCGCGACGCCGATCGCCGCCTGCGCCGGGGTGAAGAACGACGCGCGGATGAGCGCCTGGTTGATCAGGGCCCACGCCCCCGCCGAAAGGCCGAGGGCCAGCAGGCCGCCCAGGAGGCCCTTCACCATCCCCTCGAGGAGGAAGGGGAGGCGGATGAACGAGTCGGTCGCCCCGACCAGCCGCATGATGGCGATCTCGCGGCTCCGCTGGAGGACCGCCATCCGGATCGTGGTCCCGATGATGATGATGGCCACCAGAGCGAAGGCGGCGCCGACCGCGCTCCCCACGGCGCCGGCGATGTCGCGGAGCCGGTCGAGCTTCTCCACCCAGTCCCGCCCGTAGCGGACGTCGTCCACGAAGGCGAAGGCCTGGAGGCGCCGCGCGACCTCCGTCACGTGCGCGGCGTCGCGGAAGGGCGGCTTGAGGCGCACGTCGAACGAGGCGGGGAGGGGATTCACCTCCAGATCCTGGAAGATGTCCTGGAACTCGGTGAGGTCCCGCCGTGCCCGCGCCAGCGCCTGCTCCTCCGTCACGTGCTCGACGCTCTCCACCTCCGGGAACGCCTCGATGTCGGCCTGGGCGAGGGTCAGGGCCTCGATGGGCGTGCCGCGCTTGAGGTACGCCACCACCTCGACGCGCTCGGCCACGGACCCGATCGCGCGCTCGATATTCACCGCCACCAGCCCGAAGAGGCCGAAGACGAAGAGGGAGAAGGCGATCGTCGTGATGGACAGCGCCGAGAGGAGGGGTGCGCGCCGGAAGGCGAGAGCGGTCTCGCGGAGGACCAGGTTCACGGGGCCTCCTCCGCGGCCGGCGCGTCCCCCGCCGAGTCGTAGACCACCTCGCCCGCCTGCAGCTCGATGAGGTGGGCCCCCGGCAGGCTGCGCACCAGGTCGAGGTCGTGGGTGGCCATCAGCACGGCGGTGCCCGAGGCGTTGATGTCGCGCAGGAGCTGGAAGATCCCGCGGGTCGCCCGCTCGTCGAGGTTGCCGGTCGGCTCGTCGGCGAGGAGCACCACGGGGTCGTTGACGAGGGCGCGGGCGATCGCCACGCGCTGCTGCTCCCCGCCCGAGAGCTCCCGAGGGTACTGGCCCGCCTTCCCCGCCAACCCCACCTGCGTCAGGACCCGCATCACCCGCGGCCCGATGGTCGTCCGCCGCGCCCGCGTGACTTCGAGGGTGAAGGCGACGTTCTCCTCGGCCGTCCGATCCTCGAGCAGCTGGAAGTCCTGGAAGACGATGCCCAAGCGCCGCCGCAGCCGCGGCACGTCGCCGGCGGCCATCCGCGAGGTGGCGAACCCCGAGACGCGGACCTCACCGCTGGTCGGGCGGTCGGCGAGGTAGACGAGCCGGAGGGCGGTGGACTTGCCGGCGCCGCTGTGGCCGGTGATGAACGCGAACTCCCCCTTCCGGATGTGGAAGGTGGCGTCCTTCAGCGCCGCACCGGTCTTGGGGTAGTCCTTGGTGACGCCCGTGAACTTGATCACGGCCGCAATCTAGGACGGTGGCTAGGCGGCGGCGAGTCCCCGGGCGAGGTCGGCCATGAGGTCGTCGGCGTCCTCGAGCCCGAGGGAGAGGCGCAGGAAGCCGTCGGGGATGCCCGCGGCGGCCCGCTCGTCGGCGGTCATGCTGGCGTGCGAGGTGTAGCGAGGCTCGGAGATCAGCGACTCCACCCCGCCCAGGCTCGGGGCGTGGGCGATGATCCGGAGAGCGCGCAGGAACCGGTCGGCGCCCTTGCCCCCCGATGCCAGTTCCAGGCCGACCATCCCGCCGAAGCCGTCGAGCACCTTCGCCGCGAAAGCGTGGTCCTGGTGGCCCTTGAGGCCCGGGTAGTGGACGCGCCGCACCTTGGGCTGCTGTTCGAGCCACGCGGCCACGCGCTGGCCGGTCTCGTTGTGGCGGGCCATGCGCACCGCGAGGGTCTTGAGCCCGCGCTCGATCAGCCACGCGGTGTGCGGGTCGATGGACTGCCCCCACACCCGCATCTTGTTCCGGACCTCGAGGATGTACGCCTCGGCCCCCGCGACCGCGCCGGCGATCACGTCCGAGTGGCCGTTGAGGTACTTGGTCGCCGAGTGGATCACCACGTCGGCGCCGTACTCGATGGGGCGGAAGTTGATGGGCGAGGCGAAAGTCGAATCGACCAGCAGCGGGATCCCCTCCTCCTTGCCGAGGACGGCGAGCCACGCCACGTCGAGCACCCGCATGACGGGGTTGGTCGGGCTCTCGATGAAGATGGCCCGGGTGTTCTTGCGCAGCTTGGCCCGCCACTCCCGCCGCTTGTCGGGGTTCACGAAGCTCGTCTCGATGCCGAGGCGCTTGAACTCCTCGACGAAGAGCTTGCGCGTCCCGCCGTAGATCCACTCGCTCGAGAGGAGGTGGTCGCCCGGCTGGAGGATTGCGAGGTGGGCGAGGGCCGTTGCCCCCATGCCGCTCGACAGGAAGATGGCCGACTCGGCCCCCTCGAGGCGGGCGAGCCGCTCGGCGACACGGAGCTGGTTCGGGTTGTTGCCGTAGCGGGTGTAGAGGACGTCGTCCTGCGGGCCGGGGGCGGCGATGAAGGTGCTAGACTGGAAGACCGGCGGTGAGACCGGATCACCGACCGCGCGGGGGCCGCCGTCGCCGTGGATGGCGAGGGTCGAGGGGCCGGCCTTGCGGCTCTTCACCCTATGCGGCCGTCAAAGGGAGGAAGCGGTCGTCGGCCTGGCGGACCACCCCGGCGTCCACCGCCGCCTGGAGCGCCTGCCTGGCCTCCGCGAGGGCGAGGCGCAGCGCCGTCGCCACCTCCTCGGCGCCTGCGCTCCCGAGGTCCACCACCACGCGCCACGCCGCGGCCGCCGAGGGCTCCACCTCGCCGAGGAGGCGCGAGTGCCCGTCCCGCTCCTGGGCCACCAGGGCGAGGCGGCGCCGCCGCAACACGTAGTCGATCTCCTCGGCGTGTCCCTCCCCCAGCCCGCGGATGACGAACCACTGGCCGGCGCCCGGCGCGGCGCCGCGCCCCAGCACCAGCTTGGCCACCACCTCGTCGGCGCAGGAGCAGTCGAGGACGCGCACGGAGGAGAAATCGAGGACGGCTGCGCCCGAGGGCCGCTCGGAGAGTTCGGCCTCGATGCTGCTGCGGACCTTGGCGCCGGTGGAGCGCGTCACGAGGTCGCTGAGCGGCGCCCCGACGCTCCTGGCAAGGACTTTCCTGAGGTCGATCTCCGTGATCACTGCGCTTCTCGCTCCACGGCCGGCACCACGAGCTGCACCTGCGCGCCGGGGAATGGCGGAAGCCCGTCGCGCAACGGTTCGTCACGTTCCCACGCGGGCACCAGCGCGATCCGCGCCGTGCCGCTGCGGATGCTGATCTTGCCGTGCCAGCGGTCCAGGTACCGCCGGATCCCCGCCAGGCCCTGCCCGCGGCCCGGATCGCGGAAGCGGCTCACCCCCTGGATCAGCGCGGCCTCGAGGGCGGTGGCATCGCCCCACCGGTCGCCGAACCGCTTGCCTTGCGTCGCTTCGAGCGTGTGCCGGAATCCGACCCCGGCGTCGGCGACCGCGATCACCACGACCCGCCGGCCGAGGGAGCGCCAACTGTACGTCTGCACCGCGACCCACCCGCCGGTGCCGGCGTGCTCCACAATATTCTGACACGCCTCCGAAAGCGCCATACCGAAACCCATCGTCGCCTTCGGGTCGAGCCCGAGCTCGCTGGTGAGGATCGCGGCGGCGCGCTCCTGGATCCTCCCGACCACGACGTGCACGTCGTCCGCGACGGTCACGGGCGTGACCTCGAGCAGCACGTTGTGCTCGGGGTTGGGCTTCACGCGCGGCACGCTGCCGTGGATCTCGAACAGGTCGGCGGCATGGGCGAAGAAGCCGGCGCGGGCCCAGTAGTGGGCGACCTCGCGTTCGGCGGGGACGGTCAGGAGCGGCTTGACGCCGGTGCGCGCGAGGAGCGCCTGGCCGGCGCAGAGGAGGCCGATCAAACCGGCGGGGGACGCCCACTCGGTCGCGTGCGCGTCCACCAGCACGCGCGCATCGCCTTCCGCGCCCGCGAAGCCCGCGGCGAACTGGTCGAACGAGCGCTCGTCGAACACTTGGGGGACGTCGATCACGTAGGTCATGCGGTGGCCGACTGGGGGAGTGTCCCGCGCAGGTAGTGCTGCAGGCCGGTCGCGCCGCGGTAGGTGACGTTGCGCCGCGCCATGAGGTTGGCGGCGGCGATGGCGGGCTCGAGGTCCTGCCCCGCCAGCAGGCGCGCCGTGAGGGTCGCGCCGAACACGTCACCGCAGCCCGTCGGATCGCCGTCGAGGGGGCCGCCGTCGGCGACCACGCGGGCCGTGCGCACCACGCCGCCGGCCGCCGCGCTCCCCGGCGCGAAGAGTCCCGTGGTCCGGGTGGCCACGTAGACGGCGCCGCGGGAGCCGAGGGTCACGACCACCGCCCGCACGCCCCCTTCGAGCGCCCGGGCGGCGAGCGCCAGGGGGTCGCTCCCGAGCTGGCCCATCTCGTCTTCGTTCACCTGGGTCACGTCGAAGCACTGCAGCCAGCCGAGCGGCGTGTCGAGGGGCCGCAGGTGGCGCTCCCCGTCGGCCCGGATGCCGAGCGAGAGGCTGTGGAGGTCGCCGTACAGCGGCCGGTCGAAGGCGTGGCGCAGGGCCTGCATCGTCTCCAGCGTCGCCTCGAAACCGGTGATGAAGTTCACGTACAGCGCGTCGAGGTCCGCCACCATCGGGCCCAGCTCCGGCCAGGTCCACGGCGGCACGCCGCCGCGCAGCCCCTCGCAGCGCCGCTCCGACGACTGATAGAAGAGCTTGACGCGCGGGTTCGGCTCCGGCACCTCGACGAAGCGCGCCGCGGAGGGAACGCGCTCGAGCGCGCGGAGGAAGGCGTGCGCCCGGTCGGCGAGGTCGCGGCCGACCTTCACCAGCGGGACGATCTCCCATCCGTCGGGGAGCGCGGCATCGAGCCCCGCGAGTGCGTAGCCGATGCCCCCCCACTCCTCGAGGGGCGGCTCCGCGGGGTCGCGGCCGACGATCGTATCCCAGACCATCGTGCCGAGGACGCCGAGCCGCTTCAGGCCTGCCCCCACGTCTGGAGCTTGAACGTCGCGGCGGCCCCGAAGACGCCCGCGGTGCCGGGGAGCGCGCCCGGCAGGATGCGGCACCGGTCCACCGCCGGCTTGAAGGCGCGGCGCTTCACCTCGGCGCGCAGCGGCACGAACAGCCGATCGCCCGCGAGGGTCACGCCGCCGACCAGCACGATGACCTCGGGATTGAAGATGTTGACGAGGTTCGCCACGCCGGCGCCGAGGAACTTCGCCGTCTCGCGCACCAGCTCGAGCGCGAACTCGTCCTCGTGCCGCGCCGCCTCGTAGACCGTCTGGGCCGTGATCCGCGAGAGGTCGCCCGCCACGAACTCGGGGAGCCGCGTGGCGACCCCGGCGGTGATCCCCTCCACCGCGCGGGCCGCGATCGCGGGCCCCGACGCGTACGCTTCGAGGCAGCCGTAGTTCCCACACTTGCAGAGGCGCCCCGTCGAGTCGATGGTCGTGTGCCCGATCTCGCCGGCGATGTCCGATACGCCGTGGTAGATCTTGCCGTCGATCACGATGCCGCCGCCGATGCCGGTTCCGATGGTGAGGCCGACGACGAACCGCGCGCCCTTCGCCGCGCCGACCCACCACTCGCCGTAGATGGCGCAGTTGGCGTCGTTGTCGAGTGTGGCGGAGAGGTGCACCATGTCGCTCACCAAGTCGCGGAGCGGCAGCTCGCGCCACCCCAGGTTCGGGGTGAGGAGCACCAGGCCACGGGCGCGGTCGAGGGGTCCGGGGGCGCCGACGCCGACCCCCACGATCACCTCGCGCGTCAGGCCCGTCGCGCGCAGCGTCGCTTGGATCGAGTCCTCCACCAGGACAGAGATGCGCGCGAGCACGCCCGGCGCGCCCTCCTCAGCGTGCGTCGGGTCGGTCCGGATCCCGTGGATCTGGGTCCCGTCCTCGCTCACCGTACCGACCACGATGTTGGTGCCGCCGATGTCCACGCCGACGATGTACCTCACGGTCACATCCCTCCGGTGGTCCGGACAATCTGGAGAACGGTCCGCACCTCGGCCAGCACGCGGCCGATGGCGATGTCGCGCATGCACTTGTGGTGCACCAAGGGGCACACCGTGGGCCCGTGCTTGTCGCACGGCCGGCAGGGGAGGGGATCGGGCTCGACCACCCGCGACCACGGCGCCCGTGCGGCGAAGCCGAAGATCGGGGCGGTGGGCCCGTAGATCTCGATCGTGGGCGTGTCCATCGCCGAGGCGAGGTGGACCGGGGCCGAGTCGTTGGAGACGAGGAGTCGCGCGCGGCGGATCAGCTCGGCGGAGCCGAGGAGCGAGAGCCGGCCGACGCCGTCCGCCAGCGGCGCTGCACCGCCCAGCGCGTTCCGGATGGCGCGGGCGTCGGCGCGGTCGCCGGGGCCGCCGACGATCGCCAGCG
>JBEKGT010000080.1:0-8592 GCA_050012655.1 Gemmatimonadales bacterium
CGAGGTCCGGGCCCAGGCGGGCGACGGGACCGTGAAGACCTTCGGTGCCGTGGTCCGGATCGATACACCGCAGGAAGCGGAGTACTACCGGCACGGGGGGATACTGGAGTACGTGCTGAGGCAGCTGGCGGGGAGGTGATGAAGGTGATGCACGTGATGAAGGTGATGAAGGTGTTGGCGGCCTGGCGGCTCTACTCCCGCACCTCCATCGCCTCTATCACCCACATCACGTTTATCACCTCTATCTCCCCCTCGCTCCTCTTCACCCCGTCTCCCGCGCCGGCCCGCTGATGTTGTACCGATCTCCCACGTAGATCATGCTCAGCCCGATCAGCTCCGTCACGTACAGCACCTCGGTGTGACCGAAGCGCGTGGCCGTGCCGCCGATCCCCGGAAGCAGGGCGCCCACCGCGATCAGCACGTTCCCGATCATCCGGTTGCGGGTGGCTGTCTTGCGGCGGAACCGCCAGGCGGAGAGCGCCGCGCCGCCGACCAGCAGGATGAGCGCGTAGGTGTTGATGAACGGGCTGAAGGCCCGGACCCACGGCCACGCGAAGACGCGGCCGGTGAGGTGGTAGGGCGCGACGAGGGCGTAGTCCACCGGCGCGATGAGCGCGAAGACCGACGCCGTCGCAATCGTCAGGAGCAGCGCCGCGGCGAGGCGGTTCGCCGTGCGGCGCTGGAGAAGGAGATACGCCGTCCCCTGCGCCAGGGGCGCGCCGCCCATCAGCGCGCCGGTGATGTACCACGCCCGGAACAACCCCTCGTGCCATCCGAAGAGCGTCGTGGACGCCTCGGTGACGGTGCCGGCGCCGTAGACGAGCACGCCGAACGCCCACCAGAGGAGATGCGGCCCCGTGCGCCGCTCGCGCCATCGGGTCCACAGCACGGCGGCGAACGCCGCGGCGATCAGCGTCGTCGCGATGGGGAGGTAGTCCACCAGGGGGGGCGCCGCCGCGGGGGCGGCGAGGGCGTCCGGTGGACTCACGGCCCGAGGAGGTGGCGGTCCTTCTGCGCGGACCTCACGCCGAGGCCCGCGCCGACGCCGAGGGCGATCGCCGTCCCCGCGCCCACGATGGGGAGGAGTGCCACGATGGGGGAGGCGAGGACGGCGGCGCCGATGCCGACGATCCAGGGCGCGGGCTTGCTGTGCGCGGCGTCCACGAAGCGGAGCTTGGAGCGCACGAAGTTGCGGGTCCAGGCGAATCCGCCCCCGAAGGCGGCGACCCCTGCGCCGAGCGCGATGAGTTCGGTGATCATGGTACCTCTACGATACCGGGGCAGCCGAAGATTCGCACCGGCGGTCGCGGCCCTAGTCCAGCCAGAGCGTCTTCTGCGCCGCTGGCGTGCGGCGACGGGGCGCCTCGTCGACGGACGGGTAGCCGAGCGAGACGAGCGCGATGACGCGGAACCCCGCCGGGAGCCGGATCAGTGCCTCCACGCCGGGGTCGGTGAGGATGCCGCCGGTTCGTACGTAGGTGCCGAGCCCCTCGGCGGTGGCCGCCGTGAGGAGGTTCTGCACCGCCATCCACGCCGAGGCCACGTCTTCCTCGCGGCGGACGGCGTCGTCCGACTGGGCGCACAGCACCACGACGAACGCGGGCGTCTCCCGCGTCTCGCGCCACGTCCTCTCGATGGACTTCGCGGCATCGGGGGCCGCGGGGTCTGGGAACCGCGCCGCGCGGTGCACGCGCCGCAGCTCGGCGAGGCGGTCGCGACTCGCTCCGGTGACCACGGCGAAGCGCCACGGCTCGGTGAGCTTGTGGTTGGGCGCCCGCACCGCCGCGCCCAAGAGGCGCTCGATCGTCTCGCGGGGGACGCTCCGGTCCTGGAAGGCACGCGTCGAGACGCGGCGGGCGATGGCATCGTAGGCGTCCATGGTCCCCAATCTACCGCGGCGCCTCTTGTCGCGCGCCACGGCGAGGCGTAGGCTTCACGCTCCTTCGTCTCCAGCCTGATCACAGGCTGAGGAAACCACCCTATGCCACGCACCGAGTTCATCAGCACCGGGTTCTACGTCCCCGCGCGCGTCGTGCGGAACGAGGAGTTCACGCAGTGGATGGACACCTCGGATGAGTGGATCCGCACGCGCACCGGCATCCGCGAGCGTCACTGGGCCGCCGCCGACCAGGTGACCAGCGACCTCGCCTTGGAGGCCACGAAGGTGGCCCTCGATCGCGCCGGCATGCGGGCCGCCGACCTCGACTGCCTCATCTTCGCGACCCTCTCGCCCGACTACATGTTTCCGGGCGCCGGCGTCTACCTCCAACGCAAGCTGGGCATCAGCGACATCCCCTGCCTCGACATCCGGAACCAGTGCTCCGGCTTCCTCTATGGGCTCTCGGTGGCCGACGCGTGGATCAAGAGCGGCCAGTACAAGCGCATCCTCCTCGTAGGTGCGGAGCTGCAGTCGACGGGGCTCGACCTCACCACCCGCGGCCGCGACCTCGCAGTGCTCTTCGGTGACGGCGCGGGCGTGGCCATCCTCGGCCCCACCGAAGAGCCGGGCCGCGGCGTGCTCTCCACCCACATCTTCTCCGACGGCTCGCACGCCGAGCTCCTCTGGTGCAACCTCGGCGGCACGGCGAACCGGCCGCGCCTTTCCGTGGAGCAACTGGAGCAGGGGCTGCACTGGCCGAAGATGGTCGGGCGCGAGGTCTTCAAGCACGCCTCGACCCGGATGCCCGCCAGCGTGCGGGAGGCCTTGCAGACGAACGGGCTGACCACGCGGGACATCACGCTGCTGATCGCGCACCAGGCGAACCAGCGCATCTCGGAGATGGTGCAGAAGCAGCTGGACCTGCGGGACGACCAGGTCTACAACAACATCGAGCGGTACGGAAACACCACCGCGGCTTCGATCCCCATCGCCCTCGACGAATGCGTGCAGGCGGGGCGGCTCAAGCGGGGTGACGTGCTGATTCTGACCGCGTTCGGCTCCGGAGTCACCTGGGGGAGCGCAGCGATCCGCTGGTAGCCCGCGCGCGCTGCCGGCGGGAGCGGCCGCCCAGCGCGGGGGGTCAGTTCGCGGTGTAGGCCACCGTGAGGCGGACGGTCGGAGGGGGGCTCCGGCCGTCCGCCTCGGTTTGGTGCGTCCACTAGTAGAAGAGCTGCGCCCCCGAAGGTGCTGACGCCTTGGGATCCGGGCGCCCGAGAATGGCACCAGGTCTTCCGAGTAGTGGGCTTTGGCACACTACGGCGGAGACTGCAACGGTCGCGATGGACTGTGCAATCAGAAACGGCAGTTGAAGCCATACAAATACAACTAGTTTAGTCGTAATTCGAGTCACGATGGGGACCGACGGGCGGAGATGCTCACCATGCACGCTCCGGAGGCGAGGGCGGCTTCAGCCAAGCCAGGCGCGGCTGTCGAGCGTGACTGGCTGGCTATCCGATTGACTGGAAAGGAACTTGCGCTAGTTGTACGGGAGCCGCAAGGGAACATCATGCTGTCAAATATTCATACACAAGGCGGGCTGCCACACGGTGGCGGGTGGGTTTTGGCATGCCTCGCGAAATCTCTAGTGGCAATTTTTTCGATACCGCGACCGTGCCCGGGAAGGGCGCATCGCCCGTTCCCTTTGACGTACCAGAACGTCCAGTGACCGTGCCGGTTCGTGCCGTTCGAGCGGGCCACCGTGGCGGTGGACAGCCAGTCGTTGCCGAACCTGACGTGGGTGCCGGCGGAGCCGCTTTTCGCCGTCCGCCCGACGCCCAACAACTACCAGCTCGTTCCCATCGCGGTGATGCAGGGCGGCGAGGTCGGGGGCCGCGTGCTGTGGAAGGCCACGAGCGCGCGCTGGGCGGCATTCGCGTCGTGTTCCGCGAGCAGGAGCACGGCACCGAATCCGCCACGACGAGCTTCTCGCACGGCGAGTTCGATCTGATGGGTCTTCGGCCCGGTACGGGCTGGGCGTTCATCGAAAACGACCAACTGCAACAGCTCCATGTGCGGTCCCAGCCGGTGATGGTGACCGTCGGGTCCGCTGCTGCCACCCCGATCATCGAGGGCATCGACTTGCGCATCGAGTTCGCCGGGGCGCGCTAGCATCTTCGGGACGGGGCCGCCGCCCCCGCATCGCGGTCATCCCGCCGTCCGCGTAGATTCTGGGCCATGACCTCTCCACGCCCGGCGGACGCGCCGGACCTCGACCTCCTTTGCATCAACACCATCCGCACGCTTGCGATGGACGCCGTCGAGGCCGCCCAGTCGGGCCACCCCGGCACGCCGATGGCGCTGGCGCCGCTCGCATGGCTCCTGTATACGCGGCATCTGCGCCACGACCCGCGCCACCCCGACTGGCCCGACCGCGACCGGTTCGTCCTCTCGGCGGGGCACGCGTCCATGCTCCTCTACGCGACGCTCCACCTCGTGGGCTACGACCTCTCCCTCGAGGAGATCCGCAACTTCCGCCAGTGGGGGAGCCGCACGCCCGGCCATCCGGAGCACGGCCCCACGCCCGGGGTGGAGACGACGACGGGCCCCCTCGGCCAGGGGCTCGCCAACGCGGTGGGGATGGCCCTCGCCGAGGCGCACCTCGCGGCGCGCTTCAACCGGAGCGGCCACGCCGTGGTGGACCACCGGACGTACGTGATCGCGAGTGACGGCGACCTGATGGAGGGCATCTCGCACGAGGCGGCCTCGCTCGCCGGCCACCTCGCGCTGGGCAAGCTCATCGTCTTCTACGACGACAACCACATCACCATCGAGGGCTCGACGTCCCTCGCCTGCGATGACGACGTGGTCCGCCGCTTCGAGGCGTACGGCTGGCACGTCCAGCGCGTGGAGGACGGCAACGACCTCGCGGCCCTCGACGCGGCGGCGTGCGCGGCCGAGGCGGAAGCCGCGCGCCCTTCGCTCGTGATCGTGCGGACGCATATCGGATTCGGGAGCCCCCACAAGCAGGACACCGCCGACGCGCACGGCTCGCCCCTCGGGAAGGACGAGGTGGCGCTGACCAAGCGCGCCTACGGCTGGCCGGAGGACGCGACGTTCCTCGTGCCGCCGGCCGCGCGCGCGCACGCCGGCGCGTGCGTGGCGCGCGGCGCCGCGCTCGTGGGCGCGTGGGCGCGGCGCGTGGCGGCGTACGAGGCTGCGCACCCCGACGCGGCAGCGGAGTGGCGCGCCGCCCTCGCGGGGGAGCTGCCGGCCGGGTGGGAAGCGGCGCTCCCGGCGTTCACTGAACAGGATGCCCCCCAGGCGACGCGCGCGGCGTCGGGGAAGGTGTTGAACGCGCTGGCGCCCGTCGTGAAGACCCTGATCGGCGGGTCGGCGGACCTCGCGCCCTCGACCAACACGCTCCTCAAGGGGTACGCCGACTTCTCGGCGGCGCACCGCGAGGGGCGGAACCTTCACTTCGGCATCCGGGAGCTGGGGATGGCCGGGGTGCTGAACGGGATGGCCCTGCACGGGGGAGTGCGGCCCTACGGCGCCACCTTCCTCGTCTTCTCGGACTACGCGCGCCCGGCGATCCGGCTCGCGGCGCTGATGGGACTGCCCGTCGTGTACGTCTTCACCCACGACAGCATCGGGCTCGGCGAGGACGGGCCGACGCACCAGCCGGTCGAGCACCTCGCCGCGCTCCGGGCGATCCCCGGTCTGGTGGTGATCCGGCCCGCGGACGCCGTGGAGACGGCGGCGGCGTGGCGCACCGCGCTGCTCCGGCGCGGCGGGCCGACGGCGCTGGTGCTGACGCGGCAGAAGGTGCCGGCGCTCGCACGGGCGGGGACGGGCGCGGCGGAGGGGATCGCGCGCGGCGGCTACGTGCTCGCGGAGGCGACGGGCGGCGCGCCGCGCGTGGTGCTCCTGGGCACCGGCTCCGAGGTGGCGGTGTGCGTCGCAGCGCGGGCGCTGTTGGAGCGGGATGGTGTCCCGACCCGCGTGGTGAGCGTGCCGAGCGTGGAGCTGTTCTCGGCGCAGGCGGCGGACTACCGTGACGCCGTGCTGCCGCCGGCGGTCCGCGCGCGGGTCGCGGTGGAGGCGGGCCGCAGCGTCGGCTGGCACCGCTGGGTGGGGGACGGTGGCGACGTCGTCGCCCTCGATCACTTCGGCGCCTCGGCTCCGGCCGAGCGCCTGTTCGCGGAATACGGCTTCACCCCGGAGCACGTCGCGGCGCGCGCCCGGGCCCTGCTGCGCTAGGAGGAGACCGTGACACGCACCTCGGGTCCCGTCCGTCCGGCGTCCGCCCTCATGGCGCTCGGCCAGAGCCTCTGGCTCGACTACATCCACCGCGAGCTGATGGCGAGCGGCGAGCTGCGGCGGCTCATCGAGCGCGACGGCATCCGGGGGGTGACGAGCAACCCGACGATCTTCGAGCAGGCGATCGCCGGCAGCACCGCCTACGACACGGCCATTGCGGCGCTCGCGCGGGAGGGAAAGGACGCCCGCGCGATCCTCGAGGCGCTCACCGTGGAGGACGTCACCGCCGCCTGCGACGCCTTCGCGCCGATCTACGAGATGACCCAGAACGGCGACGGGTTCGTGTCGCTGGAGGTCGCTCCCGACCTCGCGCACGACACCGCCGCGACCATCGCGGAGGCGAAGCGGCTCTGGGCGGCGGTGAACCGTCCCAACCTGATGATCAAGGTGCCGGGCACGCCCGAGGGGCTGCCGTCCATCACGGCGCTCCTCGCGGAGGGGATCAACGTCAACGTGACGCTGCTCTTCGCCGTGGAGATGTATCAGCGGGTGATCGAGGCGTACTTCGCGGGCCTGGAGCAGCGCCTCGCGGCGGGCCGGCCGGTCGAAGGGGTGCGCTCGGTGGCGAGCTTCTTCGTGAGCCGGGTGGATGCGGAGGTGGACCCCCAGCTCGAGCGCCGCATCGCCGCCGCGACCGGCGCCGATGAGCGGGCCCGGCTCGAGGAGCTCCTCGGCACGGCGGCGGTGGACAACGCGGTGGTGGCCTACCAGGCGTACGAGGCGGCGTTCAGCGCGCCGCGGTTCCGCGCCCTGATGGCGAAGGGCGCCGCGGTGCAGCGGCCGCTGTGGGCGAGCACCAGCACCAAGAACCCGCGCTATCCCGACACGATGTACGTGGACCGGCTCATCGGCCCCGATACCGTGAACACGGTGCCGCCGGCGACGCTGAGGGCGTTCCAGGACCATGGCCGGCCGGTGCGGACGATCGACACCGACGTTCCGGGCGCGCGCCGACGGCTCGCCGCCCTGGCGGCGCTGGGAATCTCGCTTGAGTCGGCGACGGACCGCCTCCAGACCGACGGCGTGGCGAAGTTCGCGAAGTCGTTCACGAGCCTTCTCGCGGCGATCGAGGCGAAGCGCGCGGCGGCGCGGTGAGCGACCTGGCGGCGCAACGGCGGTTCGGCGACCGGGTCGCGCGGCGGGTGCAGGAGGCGCGGCGCGACCTCCTCCCGCGGCTCTTCGCCTGGGACGCTACGCTCTTCACGACGGACGACGGCGGGACGCGGGAGGTGGCGGACCGGCTTGGCTGGCTCGACCTGCCGGCGACGATGGAGGCGCACTGCGCGGAGGTGGAAGCGTTCGCAGCTGAGGTCCGCGCCGCGGGCTTCCGCCGGGTGCTCCTCCTCGGGATGGGCGGCTCGAGCCTCGCGCCCGACGTGTTCGCCCGGCTCCTCGGGGGCGGGCCCGGCGCGCTGGCGCTGACGGTGCTCGACACCACCGATCCCGGCGCCATCCTCGCCGCCGAGGCCGCCGGCGACCCGGCCACCACCTTCTTCGTCGTCTCGAGCAAGTCGGGGGGCACGATCGAGCCGAACGCGCTCGCCGCGTACTTCCTGGAGCGCACGCGCGGCAACGGCGGGCAGTTCGCGGCGATCACCGACCCCGGCAGTTCCCTTGCGGCGCTCGCTGCCGCCCGCGGCTTCCGCCGCACTTTCCTCAATCCGCCCGACGTCGGCGGACGCTACTCGGCACTGTCCCTCTTCGGGCTCGTGCCCGCCGCGCTGGTGGGCGTGGACGTCGCCCGGGTGCTGGCGAGCGCCCGGCGCGCGAGGGCGGAGTGCGCCGAGTCCGACGGCCCCCCGGGCCAGCGGGCGGCGCGCCTCGCGGCCCTTCTCGCGACGGGCGTGGAGGAGGGCCGCGACAAGCTGACGCTCCTGATGCCGCGCGAAGCGGAGCCGTTCGGCTCGTGGATCGAGCAGCTGGTCGCGGAGAGCACGGGGAAGCACGGCACCGGCGTGCTTCCGGTAGTCGGCGAGCCCCTGCGCGACCCGGCGGCGTACGGGGATGACCGGGTGTTCGTCGCACTCGTCCCGCCGGGCGACGCCGGGCAGGCCGGGCCGCGCGACCTCAGCGCCCTCAGCAAGGCGGGCCATCCCACGCTCTCCCTCCCCTTCGACCCCGCCACCGATCTGGGCGGTGCGTTCTTCGAGTGGGAGATCGCCACGGCGCTCGCGGGGATATGGTTGCGCGTCAATCCCTTCGACCAGCCGAACGTCGCCGAGAGCAAGGCCAACACCGACAGCGTGCTCTCGCAGACAGCGGCCGGCGAGGCGCCGTGGGAGAAGGCGGCGGCGGCCGACTGCGCCGCCCTCGCCGCGAAGCTCCGCTCCTGGCGCGAGCACATCCGCACCGGCGGTTACGTCGCCCTCCTTGCGTACCTCGCGCCCGATGCG
>JBEKGT010000081.1:0-8567 GCA_050012655.1 Gemmatimonadales bacterium
CGAAGGTCACGCCGCTCATGGTGGTCGCCGCCCTGGCCGCCGGGGCCTACGCCGTCATCACAACGCCGAAGGAGGACGAGCCGACCATCGTCGTGCCGCTCGTCGAGGTGCTGGTGCCCTACCCTGCCGCTGGGAGCGCCGAGGTGGACGAGCGCGCCGCGCGGCCCGTGGCCGCCCTCATGCGCGAGATCCCGACGGTCGCGCACGTCTACAGCGCCGCGGCGACGGACGGGGCGATGATCTCCGTGGAGTTCAAGGCGGGGGTCAATGCTGAGCACGCCCTCGTGCAGGTGAACGACCGCCTCGAGGCCAATCCGGCGATCTCGCAGCCGGCGCGCCTCGCGCCGCTCGTCCGGCCCCGCGGCTCGCAGGAAGTGCCGATCCTGGTCCTCACGCTCTGGAGTGAGCGCGACGACCCCTACATCCTGCGGCGCCTCGCGGTCGAGGTCGCCGGCCGGCTGGAGCACATCGAGGGGCTGGCCGGCACCGACGTCATCGGGGGGCCGGGCCGCGAGATCACCGTGGAGGCCGACCCCGCCCGGCTGGCCGGGAAGGGCGTCAGCCCAGCGCGGGTGGCCCAGATCATCCAGGCCGCGAACCTGCAGCTGCCGGCCGGCGACCTCCGAGGCCCCGAAGGGGTGCAGCGGGTGCAGGCGGGCGCGTTCCTGCGCGGCGCCGAGGACGTCGGCAGCCTGGTCGTGGGCGCGACGGCCGCGGGCCCGGTGTACCTCCGCGACGTCGCCACCGTGCGCGACGGCCCGGCGCCCCCCGACGGCTACCTGCTGCACCGGAGCCCGGCCACCGGGGGCGCGCAACGTCTGGCCGTGGACCTGGCCGTCCGGAAGGTGGTGGGCAAGAACGCTATCAACGTCACCAAGGCCGTGATCGCGCGGGTCGCGGGCCTGCGAGGAACGCTCATCCCCTCGGACGTCCACGTCGAAGTCATCCGCAACGCCGGCGAGGTCGCCACACAGAAGGTCGAGAGCCTCTTCGAGCACCTGCTGATCGCGACGCTCATCGTCTCGGGGATCATCGCGCTCGCGCTGGGCCGCCGCGAGGCGGCCATCATCGGCTTCGTCATTCCGATCATCGTCGGGCTGGTGGTCGTCGTGTACTCGTTGACGGGCTACACGCTGAACCGTCTCTCGCTGGCCGCGCTGATCTTCGCCATCGGCATCCTGGTGGACGACGGCATCGTGGTGATCGAGAACATCCACCGGCACTTCCAGCTGGGCGACGAGAAGCCGCTCGACGCGGCGCTCCACGCCGTGAGCGAGGTCGGGAACCCGACGATCATCGCCAACCTGTGCGTGATCGCCGCGCTCCTGCCGATGATGTTCCTCAGCGGGCTGGTCGGCCAGTGGGCGCGCGGGCTCCCCTACGGTTCCATCGTCTCGATGGTGTTCTCGCTCGCCGTCACCCTCTCCATCACGCCGTATCTCGCGTACCGCCTCCTGAAGCGCGGGGCGCGTCCTTCCGCTGGCATCCACCAGGACGGCGCCGCGTCAGGCGCGACGCTCGCCAAGGCGTACGTCACGGTGGTCCGGCCGTTCCTAGACCATCCGCGCCAGCGCCGCCGGCTCTACGCCGTCGCGGTGCTGCTGCTGATCGGGTCGCTCGGACTCATCGCCACGCGCACCGCCCTCGTGCAGCTGATGAGCCACGCCGACGAGGACGAGTTCTCGGTGATGGTGGACCTTCCGGAGGGCGCGAACCTGGAGACCACGACCGCCGCGGCGGGGGACGCGGTGGCGTACCTGATGACCGTGCCGGAGGTCACCGGCTACCAGATCTACGCCGGCGCGCCCGGGCCGCTGAGCTATCAGGGCCTCGCCCGCTCGTACGGGACGCGCACCCGGTCGCACCAGGCGGAGATCCTCGTCAAGCTCCGGCCCGCCGCGGACCGGCGGCACGAGAACCACGAGCTGGCGGTCGCCGTGCGGCCAGGCCTCTCCCGCGCCTTCCGTCCGTACGGCGCCAGGTACACCGTCGTCGAACCGCCGGTCGGTCCGCCGGCCATGGCGAGCGTCGCCGCCGAGATCTACGGCCCCGACTACGCCGGCCAGGTCGCGCTCGCCGAGCAGGTGCGGGGGATCTTCTCGCACGCGCCGTACGTGGCGGACGTGGCGATGTCGGCTGATTCGGGCGACCGGGAGGTGAGCCTGGTCGTGGACTACCAGAAGGCCGCCGTGCGCGGCGTAATGGCCGCCGAGTTGGCCCAAGCCGTGCGCGCGGCTGTGGGCGACGCGCCGGTTGGCTACGCGCGCATCCCCGACGAGACCGATCCGGTGCCGATTGTCGTGCGGCTCCCGGAGGCCCGCCGCGCATCGGCAGCCGACCTCACGGCGCTGTTCGTCACCGGCGCTGGCGGCCAGATACCGCTGGCCGACCTGGTGCACGTCCGCCACGGGCGCGTCGCGCCCCCTATCGTACGCAAGGACCTGATGCCGGTCGTCTACGTGACCGCCGAGCCGGTCGGGCCGCGCACCGCGTCAATCTACGTGGCGCTCGACCTCGGCAAGCAGATCCGCGAGCTGCGCGCCCCGGACGGGAGCGCGCCGCGTCTCAGCTGGACCGGCGCCCCGAAATCCCCCGACCGGTACACGGTGGCGTGGGGCGGCGACTACTCCTCCACCTACGAGACGCTGAGCGAGCTCAACGCCGCGTTCGTCGCCGTCCTGATCCTCATCTACGTGCTGCTGGCGGGATGGTTCGGCTCGTTCACCCTGCCGCTGGTGATCATGCTGCCGATCCCCTTCACGCTGGTCGGTGTCCTGCCCGCGCACGTCCTGACCCGGCAGTTCGTCAGCGGCACCGCCATCATCGGCGTGCTCATGCTCGCCGGCATCCTGGTGCGCAACTCCGTCCTGCTCATCGACTTCATCGAGAACGCGATCGCGCGGGGCCTGCCGCTGCGCGAGGCCGTCCTCGAGGCCGGGGGCGTGAGGGTCCGTCCCATCCTGCTGACGGCCTCGGCCGTCGTGTTCGGCGAGTCGGTCCTGCTGCTCGACCCCGTGATGCGGGGCCTCGGATTGACGCTGATGTCCGGCGCCGCCGTGGGTACCGCGTTGACGCTGGTCCTGGTGCCGGTCGTCTACTACGAACTCAGAACGGGGCTTCAACGCTTCGACGCGCGGCGGGCGGCGGGCCGGCCGAAGGCGGCACCCGCAGGGCCCTGACGCGCCGGAGGGGGGACGGGATGCAGCAGCGGCTCGGCATGTTCGACACCTGGGCCAGCCGGACGGAACCGGAGGTCGCGGTGGGCGGGGCGTCCCGGTGAGCGAGCGGCTCGGCTTCGCCGGGACCGTGGCGTCGGCCTTCATCGAGTCGAAGGTCACCCCGCTCCTGGTGGTGGCCTCCGTCGCGCTCGGGGCCTACGCCGTGGTCATCACGCCCAAGGAGGACAACCCGAGCATCGTCGTCCCGGTGGTCGAGGTGCTCGTGCCCTACCCGGCCGCGGGCAGCGCCGAGGTAGACGAGCGGGCCGCGCGGCCCGTCGCGGCCCTGATGCGCGAGATCCCCCGCGTCGAGCACGTGGCGAGTGCCGCGGGGGCGGACGGGGCCCTCATCACGGTGCAGTTCCGGGAGGGCGTCGACGCCGAGCGTGCGCTGGTGCAGGTCAACGACCGCCTCGAGGCCAACCCGGAGGTCTCGCAGCCGTCGCACCTCGCTCCGCTCGTCCGCTCGCGCGGCGTGCAGGAGCTGCCGATCCTCGTCCTCACGTTCTGGAGCGAGCGCGACGACCCCTACATTCTCCGGCGCCTCGCGGTCGAGGTCGCGGGCCGGCTCCAGGACATCGATGGGCTCAGCGGCACGGACGTCATCGGCGGCCAGGGCCGCGAGATCACCGTGGAAGCCGACCCCGCGCGCCTCGCTGGCAAGGGCGTCAGCCCGGCCCGGCTGGCGCAGGTCATCCAGGGGGCGAACCTGCAGCTGCCGGCCGGCGACCTGCGGGGTGCCGGCGGGGTGCAGCGGGTGCAAGCCGGCGCGTTCCTGCGCAGCGCCGAGGACGTCGGGAGCCTGGTGGTGGGCGGGTCGCCCGCCGGCCCGGTGTACCTCCGCGACGTCGCGGCCGTGCGCGACGGGCCCGCGGACCCGGACAGCTACGTCCTGCACCGGAGCCCGGCCACCGGCGGCGCCCAGCGCGTCGCGGTCGGCCTCGCGGTGCGGAAGGTGATAGGCACGAACGCCATCGTCGTCCGCAACGCCGTCCTCGAGCGCGTCGAGGAGCTGCGCGGAGCGATCATCCCCTCGGACGTCCACGTCGAGGTCACCCGCGACGCCGGCGCGGAGGCGATGCATCGCGTCCTGAGCCTCCTGGAGCACCTGCTGATCGCGACGGTGATCGTCGTGGGGATCACCTGGCTCGCGCTGGGCCGGACGGAGGCGGGGATCGTCGGCGTCGCGATCCCGATCATCGTCGGACTGACGGTCGTCGTCTACAAGCTCACCGGCTACACGCTGAACCGCCTCTCGCTGGCCGCGCTGATCTTCGCGATCGGCATCCTGGTGGACGACGTCATCGTGGTGGTCGAGAACATCCACCGCCAGTTCGACCAGCTGGGCGACCGGAGCGCGCGCGACGCGGCGCTCGAGGCGGTGAGCGAAGTCGGCAATCCGACGATCATCGCCACGCTCGCCGTCATCGCCGCGCTGCTGCCGATGATGGCGCTCGGCGGGCTCGTCGGGCAGTGGTCACGGGGGCTCCCCTACGGCGCCATCATCGCGATGGTGTTCTCGCTCGCCGTCACCCTCACCATCACGCCGCATCTCGCCTACCGGTTCCTCAAGCGGACGGCGCCGCCGCCCCCGCCGGCCGGGCAGGAGCGGCGCGTGGCGCGCGGCACGCGGCTCGGCCGCTGGTACGCCCCGGTCGTGCGGCCGTTCCTCGACAAGCCGTCCTGGCGCCGCCGGCTCTACGCCGTCGCGGTGCTGCTGCTCCTCGGGTCGCTGGGCCTCCTCGCGACCCGCACCGCCCTGGTGCAGATGATGAACCCGGCCAACGACGACGAGTTCTCGGTGATGGTGGACCTCCCGGAAGGCACCACGCTCGAGACCACGGCCGCCACGGCCACCGACGCCGCGGCGGAGCTGATGACCGTCCCGGAGGTCGCCGGCTACCAGATCTACGCCGGTACGCCGGGGCCGCTGACGGAACAGGGCCTCGCCCGCCAGTACGGCCTCCGCGGCCGGCCCCACCAGGCGGAGATCGTGGTCAAGCTGCACAAGGCCGCCGACCGCCGCCGCGAGACGCACGCGCTCGCGGCCCTCGTGCGGCCGGGGCTGGCCCGCGTCCTCCATCCCCACGGCGCCACGTTCGCCGTGGTCGAGCCGCCGACCGGCCCGCCGACGAACGCCAGCGTCGCCGCCGAGATCTACGGCCCCGACTACGGCGGCCAGATCGCGCTGGCGGAGCAGGTGCGCGGGGTCTTCTCCGGCGACCCCGACGTGGCCGACGTGGCGACGTCGGCCAAGCCGGGTGCCCGAGAGGTGAGCCTCCTCGTCGACTACCAGAAGGCGGCGCTGCGCGGCGTGGCGGCGGCCGAGCTGGCGCTCGCGGTGCGCGCCGCGGTGGCGGACGCGCCCGTCGCCTTCGCGCGCGTCGCCGGGGAGAGCGAGCCCGTGCCGATCGTCGTGCGGCTCGCGGAGGCCCGCCTCGGCTCCGTGGCAGACCTCACGGGCCTCTCCGTCCAGGGGGCGGCCGGCCAGGTCCCGCTCGCCGACCTCGTCCACATCCGCCGCTCCCGCGTGGCCCCGCCCATCGTGCGGATGGACATGGTGCCCGTCGTCTACGTCACCGGCGAGTCGGTCGGGAAGCGCACCGCGTCCGTGTACATCGCGCTCGACCTCAGCGGGCCGATCCGCCAGCTCCGCGCCCCGGACGGAAACCCGCCGCGCCTCAGCTGGAGCGGCGCGCCGCACGGTCGGAGCGGGTACACTGTCGCGTGGGGGGGCGAATACTCCTTCACCCGCGACACGATGAGCGACCTGGGGCTCGCCTTCGTCGCCGTCCTGATCCTCATCTACGCGCTGCTCGCCGGGTGGTTCGGGTCGTATACGCTGCCGCTGGTGATCATGCTGCCGATCCCGTTCACGATGGTCGGCATCCTGCCCGCGCACGTCCTGGCCGGCCAGTTCATCAGCGGCACCGGCGTGATGGGCGAGCTCGCCCTCGCGGGGATCCTGGTGCGGAACACCGTCCTGCTGGTCGACTTCACCGAGAGCGCGATCGCGCGGGGCGTGCCGCTCCGCAGCGCCGTCCTGCAGGCGGGAGCCGTGCGCGTGCGCCCGATCCTGCTCACGGCCGCGGCGGTGGTCTTCGGCGAGGCGGTCCTGCTGCTCGACCCCGTGATGCGGGGGCTTGGCCTGACGCTGATGTCCGGCGCCGTCGCGGGCACGGCGCTTACGCTGGTCGTGGTGCCGGTGGCCTACTTCGACCTCAAGACGGGGACACGGCGCTTCGAGGCGTGGACCGCGTTGCGCCGGAAGGGGGAGTGGCACCGGCGGGAGTCCGACCGGCCGGCGCAAGCCTGACATGAACAAGCCAGTGGTTCGGACCGTGGAGATCGTCGACATCCACTTCGCCACCGCACTCTCCCGCACGTGGCGGGTGCTGGTGCTGCGTGGCCTGCTCGCCGTGGCATTCGCTGCCCTGGTCTGGCTGCTGCCCGACATCTCCCTTGCCACGCTCGTGTCGCTGTTCGCCACCCTGGCTCTGGCGGACGGCGCCCTCGCCGCCTGGATCGCCATCGCAGGTCATCGGGACCACGACGACTGGTGGGTACCGCTACTCGGCGGGTTGCTCGGAATCGGCATCGGCGTGGTGACCCTCGGCGCCCCCCGCATCACCGAACTGCTCCTGCTGTTCTACGTCGCCGTCTGGGCGATCACCAAGGGCATCATCGAGATCGCGGTCGCCGTACGTCTGCCGCGGGAGATCGTGGGCGAGTGGGCCTTGATCCAGGGGCCCGTGTCGATCGCGTTCGGCGTGGTGCTGATGGCGCAGCCTTCGACCGGCGCCTTGGCGCGGCTGGGGGTGATCGGGACCTACTGCCTCATCTTCGGCGCCATCCTGGCGATGCTCAGCCTCAAGGCGCGCGCCCTGGGCCGGCGTGTCACGAGCGAGGGCGGGACCGCCGCGGAGGGGACGGCGCCGACTCCCCGCCGCACTTCGCCCTGAGGCCGGAGCGCAGGATCGATCGGCTGTTCCATCTGATCGGACGCCGAGAGCCGGACCACCTGGTCTGGCCGGGAGCGCTGGACGTCTTCCTCGGCCGCGCCGGCCTCGTCTGCGCCGTCTTCCGCGGATAGCGTCCCCGGGAGACCTCGGGGCGACTCGGCCGGCCACTCCGGCGGACGGGCCCCCTCGCCCGCGGCGCGCCTTGCGCGCGGCCGGGCTCACCGCGCATACTCGCCAACTATGCGTCCCTCTCCCGTCGTGACCCGCGCCGCGGCCCTCGCGGCCGCCTGCGTCTCTTTCCTTGGCGCGTGCCACCCGATGGCCCCCGGCCACGAGGTCCGAAGCCAAGTCGCCGCGCCGGCCGTCGCACTCGACCCGGCGACGTTCTGGAACAGCGCCACGGTCTACCTCCTCCTCACCGACCGCTTCCTCGACGGCGACTCGAGCAACGATGGCGCGCTGCAACGCGCGCATGATGGAGCGCTGCTGCGCAACTTCGAGGGGGGAGACCTGAGGGGCGTGCTCCGGAAAGTGCAGGCGGGGTACTTCAACAGTCTCGGGGTGACCGCCATCTGGCTGACGCCGTTCGTGGAGCAGGTCCATGGGAGCGTGGACGAGGGGACGGGAAGGACTTACGGGTACCACGGCTACTGGACCCGGGACTGGACCGCGGTCGAGCCGACGCTGGGGACGAAGGCCGACCTGCACGCCCTGGTGGACGCGGCGCACCGGCACGGCATCCGCGTGCTCATGGACGCCGTCATCAACCACACCGGCCCCGTGACTCCGCAGGACCCCGCGTGGCCCGACGACTGGGTCCGCACGGGTCCGAACTGCACCTACCGGGACTACGCCACCGCCGTGAATTGCACCCTGGTGGCCACCCTGCCGGACGTGCGCACGGAGCGGGACGATCCGGTGGAGCTTCCCGCGGCGCTGGTGGAGAAGTGGCGGCGGGAGGGCCGGCTCACCCGGGAACGGGCTTCGCTCGACGCCTTCTTCGCGCGCACCGGGTACCCGCGTGCGCCCCGCTACTACATCATCAAATGGCTCACCGACTGGGTGCGGGACTTCGGGTTCGACGGCTACCGGGTGGACACCGCGAAGCACTTCGGCGAAGGGGTGAGCGCCGAGCTGAAGGTGGAAGCCGGCCGGGCGTTCGCGGACTGGAAGCGGGCCCATCCGGCCCAGGTCCTGGACAGTCTCCCCTTCTACATGGTGGGCGAGGTCTTCGGCTGGAGTGCGAGCCAGGGGCGGGAGTACAGCTACGGCGACAGGTCCGTGGACTTCTTCGCCCACGGCTACGACGCGCTCATCAACTTCGGATTCAAGAGCGACGCCGCCGGGCCGATGGACAGCGTCTTCACGCACTACGCGGCGGCGCTCA
>JBEKGT010000082.1:0-9330 GCA_050012655.1 Gemmatimonadales bacterium
GGTCCGCGCGATGAAGAACTTCGCCGTCGCCACGGAGCTGCGGCTCGTGGCTCCGCGCGAGTTCGATCTCTGGCGGATCGAGGGGATCGCCCACCGCAGCGCCGACATCCTCGAGCACGCCGCGCGCTTCGAGACCCTGGACGCCGCCCTCGCCGATTGCGTGCACGTGGCCGGCCTCACCGCCAGGGAGCGCGCGGCGAAGCACACCGTGCAGCGACCCCGGGACGCGGCGCCCTCGCTCCTTGAGGCGGCTGAGCAGGGTCCGGTGGCGCTCCTCTTCGGGCGTGAGGACAAGGGCCTCCCCAACGATGCGCTCGACCGCTGCCATTCCCTCGTCACCATCCCGGCCAGCCCCGCGTATCCGTCCCTCAACCTCGCCCATGCGGTGGTGCTGATGCTCTACGAGTTGGCGCTGGCACGAGGGGATGGCGCGCGGGCCTTCAAGCCGCCGCGGCACACCGCTCCTCCGGCCACCGCCGAGGAGCTCGAGCGCTTCTTCGCCGAGGCCGACCGGGCGCTGCACGCGGTCGGGTTCTTCCGGAGCCATGTCGTGGAGCCGGTGCTGCGCACGCTTCGGGACCTCACCCACCGGGCTTCCCCCGACCAACGGGAAGCGAAGCTCCTGCGGGCCATCGCCATCGAGGTGGCGAAGGACCGCGCGCGGCGCGGGGGCGTCGCAGCCGAGCCCCCGGACCGGCGCGGCGAGGGGGGCCCGCCGGGCGGAGGCGCCGGGGACCTGCCGGGGACGGAGTCGCCCTGACGCCGGTCCCGTCCTGCGCGTTGATTCCTCCCTCCCCCCGTCGTACGTTTGAGTCTCAATATGCCGCCTACCGAGCGCCAGCTCCTGCTGGACGAGCGTGCCTTCGCTCGCACGCTTCACCGCATGGCGTTGGACATCCTCCGACAGACCCCCGATCCCGTTCCCCTGGTCCTCGTGGGTATCCAGCGCCGGGGTGTTGAACTCGCCGCGCGTCTCGCCGCTCTCCTCGCCCGGGAGACCGGGTCGGAGGTGCCGCGCGGGGCGCTTGACATCACGCTGTACCGCGATGACCTGGAGGTCGTGGGGCCGCGCCCCCTCGTCGGCCCGACGCACCTGCCCGTGGACCTCGACGGCCGGGTCGCGTGGATCGTGGACGACGTCCTCTTCGGGGCCGGGAGCTGCCGGTGCAGGCCGATGTCGTCGGCGAGCGCGTCCCCACCGGTCCTGGCGACAAGGTGGAGGTGTTCGTCAAGGAGCTGGACGGGCGGGACGCCGTGGAAGTGGTGCGCGGCGGGGGCCGCTCGTGAGCGGCGCCCTCGGCAAGGACCTCCTCGGGCTGGAGTTCCTGACCGCCGAGCAGATCCGCCTGATCCTCGACACCGCCGAGCCGTTCAAGGAGGTGTCGGAGCGGGCCATCAAGAAGGTCCCGGCACTCCGCGGCAAGACGATCGTCAACCTCTTCTTCGAGGCCTCCACCCGCACCCGCATCTCCTTCGAGTTCGCCGAGAAGCGCCTCTCCGCCGACACCGTGAACGTGGCAGCCAGCGGCTCGTCGGTGGTGAAGGGGGAGACGCTGGTGGACACGGCGCGGAACCTCGAGGCGATGCGCATCGACATGGTGGTGATCCGCCACGGCTCGAGCGGCGCGGCCAAGTTCCTGGCCGACCGCATCGTCTCGAGCGTCATCAACGCGGGCGACGGCAAGCACGAGCACCCGACGCAGGGGCTCCTCGACCTCCTCACCATCCGCGACCACCGGCCCATCGCCGGGACGAAGGTCTGCATCGTCGGCGACGTGCTGCACTCGCGGGTCGCGCGGTCGAACATCTGGGGTCTCCTCAAGCTCGGCGCCGAGGTGGCCGTCTGCGGGCCGCAGAGCCTCCTGCCGCTCGGGATCGAAGGGCTGGGCGTGCGGGTCTTCCGGCGGGTCGAGGAGGCCATCGCGTGGGCGGACGTGATCAACGTCCTGCGCCTCCAACTGGAGCGGATGCAGACGGGATACATCCCGTCGGTGCGAGAGTACTATCGCGTCTTCGGGGTGACGATGGAGCGCCTGGAGCGGGCGCCGCGCGACCTCCTCATCATGCACCCGGGGCCGATGAACCGCGGGGTGGAGATCGATTCCCGCGTGGCGGATGGGCCGCATTCGGTGATCCTGAACCAGGTGACCAACGGGGTGGCGGTGCGGATGGCGGTGCTCTACCTGCTGGCGGGTGGCAATCCGGAGCTGGCCGAGGCGGCGAAGGGAGGGTCCGACCGATGAGGCCGATCCTCCTCCGTGGCGCGCGAGTGCTCGACCCGGCGGTCGGCCGGGACGAGGTGGCCGACCTGCTCCTCGAGGGCGGGCTCGTGAAGGGGGTGGGGCGGGGCCTCGGCACCCCCGACGGAGCGCAAGTCCTCGACGGCGCGGGGCTGGTCGCGGCGCCGGGGCTGGTGGACCTGCACGTGCATTTGCGGGAGCCCGGGCGGGAGGACGTCGAGACGATCGCGACCGGCGCGCGGGCGGCGGCGGCGGGGGGCTTCACCTCGGTGTGCGCGATGCCCAACACCGACCCCGTCACCGACAACCAGGCCGCCGTCGGCTTCATCGTCCGCCAGGCGGGGCTCGCCGGATTCGCGCGCGTCTACCCGATCGGCGCCGTGTCCGTCGGACAGAAGGGCGAGCAGCTGGCCGAGTTCGGCGAACTGGTGGCGGCCGGCGCGGTGGCCGTCTCCGACGACGGCAGGGCGGTGGCCACGGCGCACCTGATGCGCACGGCGCTCGAGTACGCGCGCACCTTCGACATCCCTGTGATCGACCACTGCGAGGACGTCACCCTCTCGCACGGCGGCGCGATGCACGAGGGGCTGACCTCCACTCGGCTCGGCCTGAAGGGTATCCCACGGTCGTCCGAGGACGTCGTCGTGGCGCGCGACATCGCCCTCGCCTCGCTGACGGGCGGCCACGTGCACTTCGCGCACGTCTCGACGGCGGGAGCGGTGGCGATGATCCGCGAGGCGAAGTCGCGCGGCCTGCGTGTGACCGCGGAGGTGACGCCGCACCACTTCACCCTCACCGACGTGGCCTGCGAGGGGTACGACACCAACGCGAAGATGAATCCGCCGCTGCGCGAGGACGGCGACGTGGCAATGCTGCGCGCCGCGCTGGCCGACGGCACGATCGACTGCATCGCCAGCGACCACGCGCCGCACCACTACGACGCCAAAGAGGCGGAGTTCGACAACGCCCCCTTCGGTGTGGTGGGCCTGGAGACCGCGCTCGGGCTGGGCCTCGCGGAGCTCGTGGAGCCCGGCGTCCTGACCCTGGCGCAACTGGTGGACCGGATGGCGGTCCGTCCCGCAGCGGTCGCGCACCTGCCGGGGGGCTCGCTGCGCCACGGCGGCCCAGCGGACGTCGTGGTCTTCGACCCCGCCGCGGAGTGGACGGTCGAGCCGGCGCGCTTCTTCTCGAAGAGCCGCAACACGCCGTTCGCGGGGCGCCGCCTCCGTGGCGCCGTGCGCTGGACGATCGTCGCCGGGAGGGTGGTCCACACGATGGGAGACCGCAACGACGCCCCTGACCGGAGCGCGCGATGAGCCGCAAGGGCACCAAGTCCCAGGCCGCGGTCGAGCGGCTCCTGGAGGAACGCCGCCAGTACGAGGCGTGGCTGGCCAAGATCTCCGAGCCTGGCGCGCAGGGGATGCCCGCGCACGTGGTGGAGCGCGTGCGCGCCGACTATCGCGGCCGTCTCGACGGAGTGATCAAGCAACTCGCCCGCTACGAGAGCGAGCTGGAGACGTCGCTGGCCGAGCTGGAGCAGCGCCGCGACGAGATGACGGCCCAGCGCGGTGCCCGGGAAGAGGCGCTCGCCGAGGTGCGGCTCCGCCACGCCGTCGGCGAGTACGATGAGACGCAGTTCGCCGAGCTGAGCGCGGAGCACGCCGCCTTGCTGGCGCAGATGGCGGAGGAGCTGGAGGCGACGGAGCGGGACCTCGCCCGCATCGAGGAGGTCCTGGGCCTCATCGCGGGCGTGCTGCCGGAGGCGTCGGGAGCCGCGCCCGCGACGGAACCGCCCCCGGCCCGCGCGTCGGGCTCGGTCCCCTCGCCAGTGCTCCCGCCGGCTCCTGCCATCCCGCCAGCGCGACCGTCGGGCGCCATCGTCGCGCCTGCCATCCCGCCCGCTCCCCAAGCTGCCGCCGGTCCGGCCGCTGCGGATCTCGCGAACGCCGCGTCACAGATGGAAGCGCTCGACGAGCTGGCGTTCATCCGCTCCGTCGCCCGCGCCGAGCAGGACGCTGCGACGCGTGAGGCCGAAGCCCGCGCGGCGGCGGACGCCGAGGCGAAGGTGGCGGCGGAGGCTAAGGCGGCGACGGAAGCACGCGAGGCGGAGGCGAGAGCCGCGGCGGAGGTGAAAGCCGCGGCGGAGGTGAAGGCGGCGGCAGAGGCGAAAGCGGCGGCAGAAGCGAAGGCCGCTGCGGATGCGAAAGCGGCAGCTGACGTGAAGGCGGACGCCGAGGCGGCCGCTGCGCAAAGACAGGCCTCCGCCGGTCGGCCGCCGAAGCGAGGCGGTGAGGCAGCCAAGCGCCCGGAGCCGCCGCCCGAGCCAGTGATGCCGCACCCCGTCGAGCACATGGTGTTGGGCGATCCGGAGGAGCCGCCGGAGCCGGACATGCCCGGGGTGCCCGCGGAGCCGCCGGCCCGCCAGGCGGGAGCGGGGGCAAAGGGTGGGGCGAAGGGGACCGACCAGGGGGCCAGCGTCCCGTCGTCGCCCTGGGAGGTGGACCCGTCGTCGAAGACGTTGCGTTGCACGGAGTGCGGGACCTACAACCTGCCGACCGAGTGGTACTGCGAGAAATGCGGCGCGGAGCTGTCGGCTTTCTGATCGCCTGAGTCTCTCGGCGCGCCGGATGGCGGCTAACACCTGCGCGCCGCGCGCCGAGCGCCGAGCCTCGCTCCCCCCCCGAAAAGCAGAAGTGGCGCCGCGTGGCGCCACTTCTCTCGTTGCAGCGAGGCCGGAGCCGGCCGCGCGGGTTGCGCGGCCTACTGCGTCGCGACGCCCTTCGCGAGCCGCTTCGCTAGCCGCGACTTCTTGCGCGCTGCCGCGTTCGGATGGAGCAGGCCCTTGTGCGCGCCGCGGTCGAGGGCGCTCACCGCCGCCTTCACCGACTCGGCCGTCGGCTCCTGCCGGGCCTTCTTGACCGCCGTCTTGATGGCCGAGCGCCGGGCCCGGTTAGCCAAGGTATGGGCGCGGGCCTGCCGCATCTTCTTCTTCGCCGAACGAATCTTGGGCACGTCGTTCTCCGCGTCGGTTCGAACGCCTTTCAGGAGGCCGAAGACTAGCCGTCAATTCACGTTTTGACAAGGGTTTCCGCCCCCGTTACGTTGCTCAGTCTTCCCCTCTTTCGGAGCCTCGCCTCGCCGGTGACCGATCTCGTCCTGGCTCTGCCGATCCTGCTCTTCTCGGTGGTCGCGCACGAGTACGCCCACGCGTGGACCGCCTACCGGCAAGGGGACGACACCGCGTTCGCGCTGGGCCGCCTCACACTCAACCCGTTGCCGCACATCGACCCGGTGATGAGCGTCCTCTTCCCGATCGGCCTGTACCTGCTGACCAGCGCGGCGGGCCACCCGTTCACCTTCGGCGCCGCGAAGCCGGTTCCCATAGACCCGCGGAAGTTCCGCCACTACCGGAGGGGCGACCTGATCGTCTCGTCGGCGGGGATCGTCACGAACCTGCTCCTCGGCATTGCGTCCGCAGCCCTGTTCGCGGCGGCGGGCTTCCTCGGCGACATCGCCCCGTCGCTCGGCGGCGCGCTCGGCACGGTCCAGCGGACGCTCGTGTTCGGCGTCACCATCAACTTCACGCTGGCGATCTTCAATCTCGTGCCCATCCCGCCCCTCGACGGGTCGCACCTCTTCTACCATTTGCTGCCGCCGGCGTGGGGCGCGCGCTACCGCCGGCTGGGCCGCTTCGGCTTCGTGGTGATCTTCGCGGCGTTCCTCATCCCCGGCCTGTGGGACGTGGTCCTGTGGCCGGTGGACGCCCTCAGCGTCGGCGCGCTCACGCTGGTGCGGGACTTCGCCCTGCCGACGGCCGTGCGGTGACCGTCCTCTCCGGCGTCACGGCGGGAGTGCCGGCCGACGGCGGCTTCGTCGTCTCGCTCGAGCGCTACGCGGGCCCGCTCGACCTCCTCCTCTACCTGATCCGGCGGGAGGAGATCGACATCTGGGACATCCCGGTCGCGCGGATCGCGGACCAGTTCCTCCAGGCGATCAACGCCCTCGGGCTCGACGAGGCCGCCGAGTACCTCGAAATGGCGGCCCGCCTGCTCCGGATCAAGGCGCAGATGCTCCTGCCGCGCCGCGGCGACGAGGAACCGTGGGAGGACCCGCGGCACGAGTTGGTCCGCCGGCTGCTCGAGTACCAGCAGGTGCGCGAGATCGCGGATTGGCTCGACGCCGCGTCTAAGAGCCGCGCGGCCCGCTTCGCGCGGGGCTTCGTGCCCCCCGCGCCCGACACGCCGCCGCCCCCGCTTGAGTTCACCATCGAGGAGCTGCTGGAGGCGGTCGAGCACGTCCTCGCGATGATGCCGGACCCGATCATTCACCGCGTGGTGCCGCGGCCCCTGGACGTCGAGGGGGCGACGGCACGCATCCTGGAGCTGCTTGCCGAGCGCGCGGCGTTTTCCTGGCGCGACCTCCTCGGCCCCGCGCCGACCATCGTGGACGTGCTCTCCTCACTCGTGGCGCTGCTGGAGCTGGCGCGCCGCGGCCAGCTGGCGCTGAAGCAGACCCGACCCTTCACCCCTTTCGTGATCGACCGTGGACCAGCGTACGCGACTGCTTGAGGCGGCGCTCTTCGCCGCCCCCCGACCGCTCGCCCTCGACGAGCTCGCCGCCCTCGACGCCGAGGCGACCGATGCCGACTGGCTCGGCGCGGTGCAGGAGCTGCGCGAGCACTACGACAACGAGGGGCACGGCGTGGAGGTGGCCGAGATCGCCGGCGGCTACCAGGTCGTCACCCGCCAGGCGTTCGCCGAGGCGATCGAACGGGCGGCGTTCGCCGCGCGGCCGGTGCGCCTCTCGGCGGCGGCGCTCGAGGTCCTCGCCATCATCGCCTACCGCCAGCCGGTCGGCCGCGCCGAGGTGGAGGAGATCCGCGGGGTCTCCTCGGCCGGCGTGCTGCGACTGCTGCAGGAGCGCGGGCTGATCGAGGTGACGGGACGCTCGGAGGGGCTCGGGCGGCCGCTCCTGTACGCCACGACCCCGATGTTCCTGGAGTACCTGGGCCTCGGCGACCTCGGCGATCTCCCGCGCTCAGAGGAGCTGTCCATCGCGCTGACGCCGCCCCAGGAGGCGGCGGGCTGATGGCGATCCGCCTCGCGCGGTTCCTCGCGCGAGCGGGCGTCACCTCCCGGCGCGGCGCCGCCGATCTGGTGCGGACCGGCCGCGTGCGGGTGAACGGCCATCCGCCGATCGGTCCGGGCGACCCCATCGATCCTGGCGCCGACCAGGTGACGGTGGACGGGCGGATCCTGGCGCTCCCCGGCACCGTCTGGCTCGCGCTCCACAAGCCCCCTGGCTATGTCACCTCGCGCACCGCGACGCCCCGCTACCCGAGCGTGTTCGTGTTGGTGGAGGACGCGAGCCCGGGTCTCGTGGCCGTCGGGCGCCTCGATGTCCTCTCCGAGGGGCTCCTCCTCTTCACCACCGACGGCGACGCGGCGAACCGCCTGATGCATCCGCGCTGGCAGGTGGACCGGACATATCGTGTGGAGGTCTCGGGGCGGCCGCCGGTGGATGCGGCGGCGATCCTCGCGCACGGCGTCGCGCTCGAGGACGGCGAACCACCGGTCCGGCCCGTCGCGTGGCGGTTCGAGGCGGGCAAGTCGGGGGGCGTGCTCGAGGTCACGCTGCGCGAAGGCCGCACGCGGATCGTGCGGCGCATGGCCGCGGTCCTCGGGCTCGGCGTGCGTTGGCTGAAGCGCGTGGCGTACGGCCCGGTGCGGCTCGGCGAGCTGGCCCCCGGGCGCGCGCGGGCGCTCACGGAACGCGAACTCGCGGCGCTCTACGGCGCGATCGGACTCCCCGCGCCGGAGGGCCTCTCCCGCTCCGGCCGCGGTCCTGCAGCGCCTGCAGCTTCGCGGCGCCCTAGCCCGCGCCCGCGCTCGCACCAACGTGGCGGGCGATAGGCGATGGACCTCCGGCCCGTCGAAGCCATCCTCACCGAGATCGGCAAGGCGGTGCGCCTGTTCCGCTACTATCCGCCGTTGCATCCGGGCGCGCAGCGGGTGATGGCGGACCTCGGGGCGGTGCTGCCGGCCCTCTCGCGCCTGGGCACCGTGGAGCTGCGGGTGGCGCCGACCGGGTTCGTCAGCGGCACGACGCCGCTCGCGCCCAAGAGCGAGCCGCTGCGCGACCTCGCGCTGGTGCTGTACGGGCAGGGGCACCGGACCCTGGTGCTCGAACCCGGCGCCGGCGCGGACGAGGTGGCGGCGCTGGTGCGGGCGCTCCTCGGCGTCGGCGGCGCCGCGGGGGGGAAGCTCGGGGCGGTCACGCGCCTCCCGCCGCTGCCGCACATCCGGCTCGACGTGGCGCTCGAGGGCGGCCAGCGGCCGGCCGCGGGGGAGGCGCACGTCGCGGCGGAGCCGCCTTCCTTCTCGCGGCGGTCCATCGGGGTATTCCGGCCCGACGCGCTGCCCCTCGACATCGAGGCGCACCGCGTCGTCGAGCAGCTTGAGTCCATACCGGTGGACTCCCTCCTCGGCAGCGTCGCGCGCCTGGAGGTGCTTGGCGCCCAGGCGGCGGACGGGCGGGAGTTCGGCACACTCGCGGAGATCGTCGCGGCCCTCGCGCGGCTGGCCACCGCAGCAGGCGATCCCATGATCCGGCAGGCGGCGGAGCGAGCGGTGCGCCAGCACGCCGACCCGGCCCACGCCGCCGGCCTCGTCGCGCGGCTCGCGAACCTCGGCCTGTCGCAAGACGAGCGCGCGCACGTCGTGGCGGCGGTCGCCAGCCTCGGCGCCGCCACCCTCGGCAGCGTCCTCGACGCGCACCTGACCACCACCGATCCCGACGTGAAGGAGGCGTGCGAGGCGGTGATGGCGCACGCCGGCGCGGCCGCGGTCCCCATCCTCGCGCGGCGCCTCCTTGAGGATCGCCGCGAGGCCCGGGTCGGCGCGGCGGCGATGATGGGGGCCACCGGAAGCGCCACAGCGGCGCCGTTCCTCGAACCCCTGACCCACGACACCGACTGGGCGGTCCGCGCCGCGGCGGTGGCCGCTCTCGGCCGCCTGGGCGGCGCCGACGCTGGTCGAACGCTCCTCGCGGCCGTCCGCGACGCCGACTACAAGGTGCGCGCGGCGGCGGC
>JBEKGT010000083.1:0-8259 GCA_050012655.1 Gemmatimonadales bacterium
ACCAGGCGTTGGCGGCCCTCGAGCGCCGCGACCGCGAGCTGGCGGAGCGCGTCGAGGCGGCGGACGCGCGGGCGGCGATGCTCGAGGGCGAGGCCGCCGTCGTGGCGGGGGCGCAGCGGCGCCTCGCCGAGCGCGAGCAGCTGGCGCGGGCGCGGGAGAAGGAAATCGAGCGGGCCGCGAAGCACGCGGCGCGGGACGCGCTCCGGGAGGCGCGCGCTGAGCTGGAGCGGGCGATCGCGACGGTGAAGGAGGAGAAGTACCGCGAGGCGCGGCGCGCCCTCGAGGAGGCGATGGCGCGCGCGGCGGCGGACGAGGCGGCGGCCGCCACCGAGGGCGCTCCCGGAGAGGCCTCCGGCGGCTCAGCCGGTCGGACGGCTCGCTCCGCTCGCACGGCGCCCGGCTTCGCCGGCGGGGACCTCTCCGCTCGCGCCGACGGGTCGCCGGGCGAGGCCTCGGGCCGCGCGCTCGCCCCCGGTACCCGCGTTCGCGTGCCGTCGCTCGGCCTCGAGGGGGAGCTGGAGAGCGCCGGCGAGGTGCGCGCCAACATCCTCGTGCGGGGGCGGCGGGTGCGGGTCGCGACGGCCGACCTCGTCCTTGCCGAGCCGGGTGATGCGGCGACGGGGGCGGAGCGCGACCGCTCGGACGCCATGGGCGAGGCGGGCGCGTGATCTCCGCCGAGCTGATCGAACAGATCCGTGACGCCGCGGACATCGTGACCCTCCTCGGCGAGCACGTGGACCTGCGGCGCACCGGCTCCGACTTCCGCGGGCCCTGCCCGTTCCACGGCGGCACGCACCGCAACTTCTCCGTCGTGCCGAAGAAGCAGCTCTACCACTGCTTCGTCTGTCACGAGTCGGGGGACGTCTTCACCTTCTGGATGAAGCGCTTCGGGCTCGACTATCCGTCGGCGGTGCGCGAGATCGCCGGGAAGGTCGGCATCGCCGTGCCCGACGAGCGGCAGGCGGGGCCGGACCCCAATGAGCCGCTCTACTCGGCCATCGGCGCGGCGGCGGACTGGTTCGCGCGGCAGCTGCGGGAGAGCGACGAGGCGGCGGTCGCGCGCGCCTACCTCGCGACGCGGGCCATCGAGGACGCCGCGCGGGACGAGTTCCAGCTCGGCTACGCCCCCGCTCGCGGCGAGGCGGTCCGCGAGTCGCTGAAGGCTCTCGGCATCGCCGACGAGGTGCAGCAGGCCGCCGGCCTCCTCGTGGCGCGGGAGGACGGCATCCTCGTCCCGCGGTTCCGCGGCCGGCTCATCTTCCCGATCGCGGACGTGCGGGGGCGCGTCGTCGGCTTCGGCGGCCGCATCCTCGGCGACGGGGAGCCGAAGTACCTCAACTCCCCCGAGACGCCGGTCTTCCACAAGGGCTCCCTCCTCTACCGGCTCGATCGCGCGCGCGGGGCCATCCGGACCGCGTCGCTGGCGGTCATCGTCGAGGGGTACGTGGACGCCATCCGCTGCCACGTTGCCGGCATCGCGAACGTGGTGGCGCCCCTCGGCACGGCGCTCACGCCCGAGCAGGCGAAGGTCCTGCGGCGCTACACGAAGCAGGTGGCGCTGGTGTACGACGCCGACACGGCGGGGCTCCGGGCCACCTTCCGCTCGGGCGACGAGCTCCTCCGGCAGGGGGCGTCGGTGAGTGTGGTGACGCTCCCCCCCGGCGAGGACCCCGACACGCTGGTGAGGGCGCAGGGCCCCGACGCCTTCCGCGCACTCCTGGAACAGGCGCTCGACCTCTTCGACCGCAAGATCCAGCTCATGGAGAAGAAGGGGCTCTTCGGGACGCTGGAGGGGCGGCGCAAGGCGCTCGACCGCCTCCTGCCGACGATCCGCGCCGCCGCCGACCCGATCACCCGCGAGTTGTACATCGCGCGGGCCGCGGAGCGGACGAACGTCGCCAAGGAGGTGCTGGAGCAGGAGGCGGGGCGGCTCGATGCGCGCGATGCGCGGCGGATCGCACCCGCGCCTGCGGCGCCGGCGGGGCGAGCCGAGGGGCCGGTGCAGGATATCCCCTCCGAGCGCTTCCTGGTGCACCTCATGCTCCTCGACCCATCGTGGGTGGCGCGGGTGCGCGGGGCGTTCTCAGCGCGCGATTTCCGGCATCCGTACTACCGGGAGATCGCCGACGCGCTCTTCCGGGGCGACGCGCGGCCGGCGTCGGAGGGGGCGGCGGCGGTGTGGGAGCGGCTCGCCTCGGAGTCGTTGGGAGAGCGCGACCCGGAGCCGGAGTTCGCCGGCGCGGTGGAGTGGATGCGCAACCGCCCTCGAGGCGATCGGGAGGAGGAGCTGCAGCGCCTGATCTCGGTGGCCCAGGGTGAGGAGAAGGCGGCGCTGATGGCGGAGTCGGAGAGCCTGGCGCGCGCGCCGGGCCGGCGGGCGCGCTCGAAGATGTTCAAGACGAGGCGCGACGTGCGGTAGGAACACAAGGCGGGACGACAACCCTAAGGAGTGGACGTGCATCCAGATCTTGAGTCGCTGCTCGCGTTGCAGGAACGCGACCTCGCGGTCGCAGTGGTGCAGAAGGACCTCGAGGCGCTGCTGCCGGAAGAGGCGGTGCTCGACGCGGAGCTCGAGGGCCAGGCGAAGGCGCTCGACGAGGCGCAGCGGGCAGTGACGGCGGCGGAGACCCGGCGGCTCGAGCTGGAGGCCCGCATCGCCGGCTACAAGCAGCTGCAGGAGCGCCGCCGGCAGCAGCTCGAGTACGTGCGCGGCGCCAAAGAGGCCTCGACGATGATGGCCGAGATCGACATGGCGCGCGGCGTGCTGGTGAAGGAAGAGGCGGAGTTCCTGCGCTCCGCCGACTGGGTCATCGAAGCCGAGAAGAAGGTGAAGGACCAGGCAAAGGCGCACGCCGCGGTGGTCGCGCAGCAGGCCGAGGCGCGCGCGGCGCTCGCGGAGAAGCGCGCGGCGATCGAAGCGCGGCTCGCCGAGGCGGTGGAGGCGCGCGCCGGCGCCGCGGGCGAGGTCCGCGCCCCGCTCCTCGTCCGCTACGAGCGGATCCGCCGCGGTCGCACCCCCGTGGTGCTGGTCCCCCTGCGCCAGGACGCCTGCGGGCACTGCCACACCGCCGTCCCGCTCCAGCGGCGGCAGCTGATCCTCCAGGGGCAGACCCTCGAATCGTGCGAAGGGTGCGGCGTCCTTCTGTATGTGGAGGAGTGATTCGCTCGGCCGCCGCTGGGAGGTCGAGCCCGCGCCCGACGCCGCCGCGGCCGAGCGGCTGGCGCAGGCGCTGAACGTCCCGCCGCCCTTCGCGGCGCTCCTCCTGCAGCGGGGGCACGACGCCCCCGACGCCGCGCGCCGGTTCCTCCGTCCCCGGCGCGAGGACCTGCACGACCCGGTCCTCCTCCCCGACCTGCCGCGTGCCGTGGAGCGCCTCGCCGAGGCGGCGCGGCGCCGCGAGACGATCTTCGTCCACGGCGACTACGACGTGGACGGCCAGTGCGCCACCGCGATCCTCACCCGCGTCCTGCGGCGCGCCGGCGCCCCCGTGGTCCCGTTCGTTCCCCATCGTCTCCGGGACGGCTACGACCTCTCCGGCGCCGGCGTCCGCGCCGCCTCCGCGGCCGGCGCGTCGGTCCTGGTGACCCTCGATTCCGGCACCACCGCGCTGGATCCCGTGCGGGCCGCGCGCGCCGCGGGGATGGACGTCATCGTCGTGGACCACCATCTGCCGGGGGAGACGTGGCCCGACGCCTTCGCGCTGGTGAACCCGCGCCGCCTCGACAGCCGCTACCCCTGTCCCGACCTGTGCGGCGCAGGCCTGGCATGGAAGCTCGCCGTCGCGCTCGCCGACGCGCTCCGCCTTCCGCAGGGCCTGGCGTGGCGCCTCCTCGACCTGGTGGCGCTGGCGACGGTGGCGGACCTCGTGCCGCTGGCGGGGGAGAACCGGGTGCTGGTGCGGCTCGGCCTGAAGCTGATGGGGGAGACGCCGTGGCCGGGCCTCGCCGCGCTCATCCGCGAGGCGGGCCTCGCGGGGAAGCCGCTGCGCACCGGCCACCTCGGCTTCGCCCTCGGGCCGCGGCTCAACGCCGCTGGGCGCGTCGGCGAGGCGATGGACGGCCTGCGCCTCCTCCTCACCGACGACGTGGCGGAGGCGGAGCGCCTCGCGGCGCAGCTCGAGCGCCAGAACGCCGAGCGCCAGGCCCTCGACCAGCGGACCCTCGAGGAGGCGCTCGCCGAGCTCGAGGGCGCGTTCGATCCCGCCCGCGACGCCGGCGTGGTGCTGGCGCGCGAGGGGTGGCACCCGGGGGTGGTGGGCATCGTCGCCTCGCGGGTGCTGGAACGGGTGGCGCGGCCGGTCTTCCTCATCGCGCTGGAGGGCGAGCTCGGCAAGGGGTCCGGCCGCTCGGTCGCCGGGTGCGACCTCCACGCCGCGCTGGCGCGGTGCGCGCCGCTGCTCGAGAAGTGGGGCGGCCACCGGATGGCCGCGGGGCTGACGATCCGCCGCGAGCGGCTCGACGCGTTCCGCGCGGCGTTCAACGCGGCGTGCGCGGCGCAGGTGGATCCGGCGGCGCTGGCGCCGACGCAACGGGTGGACGCCGTCGTCCCGCTGGAGCAGCTCACCGACGAGCTAGAGCGCCTGGTCCGCGCGCTGGAGCCGACGGGGATCGGCAATCCGAACCCCGTCTTCGGCGTGCAGGGGGTGCGGATCGAGGGGCGGCTCCGGCCGATGGGGGAGCGCCACATCCGGCTCGCCCTCACCGACGGCCGCGGCGTGCTGGAGGCCGTGGCGTTCGGCGCGCGCGAGGAGGTGGAGCGCGTGGTCGGCGGCGCGCGCGGACCGCTGCGCGCCGCGGTGCGGCTCGAGCGCGACACCTGGCAGGGGCGCGACCGGCTCGAGGGCCGGCTCGTCGCGCTGGCGGCGGAGTAGGGCGTGCGCATCATCGCGGGGAAGTGGCGCAGCCGGCGCATCGAGTCCCCCGCCGACGAACGGGCGCGCCCGACGACCGACTTCGTCCGGGAGGCCTGGATGGCCATCCTCGGCGAGCGGCTCCGCGGCGCCGATGTCCTCGACCTCTTCGCCGGCTCGGGGGCGATGGGCCTCGAGGCCCTCTCCCGCGGCGCCGAGCGCTGCGACTTCGTCGAGCTGTTCCAGCCGAACCTCGACGCCCTCGGCCGCAACGTCGCCACCCTCGGTGCGGGCGGCTGCCGCCTCCACCGGGCGGACGCCCTGCGCTTCGCCGCGAAGGCGGAGCCCCTCGCCTACGACGTGGCCTTCGCCGACCCGCCGTACACCACCGGCCACGCGGCGCGGATCGCCGACCTCTTCCGCCGGCAGCCGTTCGCCCGCATTCTCGGGGTGGAGCACAACCAGCGGGAGGACGTCGGCCCCGGCGACCACCGCCGCTACGGCACCACCGTCGTCACCTTCCTCGAGGCGCCATGACGCGCATCGCCGTCTTCCCCGGCACGTACGACCCGATCACCCACGGGCACGAGGACCTCATCGTCCGCGGGCTCCGCCTCGCGGACCGCGTCATCGTCGCGGTGGGCGCGCAGAGCGGCAAGGCGCTGCTCTTCACCTTGGAGGAGCGCGTCGCGCTCGCCAAGGGCGCGGTCGGCGACGACCCGCGCATCGAGGTCCGCCCCTTCGACGGCCTGCTGGTGGACTTCGTGCGCCAGGTGGGCGGCACTATGCTGGTGCGCGGGCTCCGCTACGTGAGCGACTTCGAGTACGAGTACCAGATGGCGCTGATGAACCGGAAGCTCGCGCCGGAGATCGAGACGGTGTTCCTCGCCCCCGCCTTCGACCACGTCTACGTCTCCTCGTCGCTGGTGCGCGAGGTCGCGCGCTTCGGCGGCGACGTGACGACCCTGGTCCACCCGATGGTGGCGGCGGCGCTCGCGAAGAAGCTCGCGCGGAAGTGATCGGGCCGCGCGCCTTCACCGACGGGCTCCTCGCGCGCGCCCGCGCGACGCGGCGCCGCGTCGTCCTCGCCGAGGGGGACGACCCGCGGGTGCGGGAAGCGGCGCAGCGGCTCGCGGAGGAGGGCGTCGCCGAGCCCATCCTGATCGGCACAGAGGACACCGCCTCGTGGGCCGTCCGCGCCGCCCCGGGCGTCGCGGTGCGGATCCCCGCCCTCGATCCGTCCCTCGCGCGCGCCGGCGCCCTCCTCGCCAGGCGCAGGCCCCAGGCGGTGCAGGGCCCCGACGATGCGCGGCGCCTCGCCGCCGACCCCGTGCGCTTCGCCGCGTGCCTCGTGGCGCTGGACGAGGCCGACGCGTCGGTGGCCGGCGCCTGCGCCACGACCGCCGAGGTGCTGCGCGCGGCGCTCTGGGCCGTCGGCACCGCCCCCGGCGTCGCTACCGTCTCCAGCAGCTTCTACATGGTCACGCCCGCCCATGGCGTGCTCACCTTCACCGACTGCGGGGTGGTGCAGTACCCGACGGCTGAGCAGCTCACCGAGATCGCGGCGGCGGCGGCGAGCGACCGGCACCGCATCGTCGGCGACGAGCCGGTCGTGGCCTTCCTCTCGCACGCTACCGCCGCCAGCGCCGACGGCGCGAGCGTGGACCGCGTGCGCTCGGCGCTCGACGGCTTCCGGCGCCTGCACCCCGAGATCCGCGCCGACGGCCCCCTCCAGAGCGACGCGGCCCTCGACGCCGCGGTCGCCGGACGGAAGGCGCCGGAGAGCCCGGTCGCCGGACGGGCTAACGTATTGGTATTCCCGGACCTTGACAGCGGCAACATTGCGTACAAACTGGTACAGCGCATCGGAGGCGCACTGGCGCTCGGCCCGATCGTGCAGGGGCTGCGGCTGCCCTGCTCGGACCTGTCGCGGGGCGCCATCACGGAGGACATCGTGCTGATCGCTGCCATCGCATCCCTGCAGGCGGGGGGCGAGACGCGGATCGGCCTGGAGGACGGATGAGTCTGAGCACGCGCAGGGAGCCCAGCGGGGTGGTGGTCGTCGCGGTGGACGGCCAGCTCATCGTCGGCAACCGGCAGGAACTCAAACAGAAGATCCTCGACGCCCTCGAGGCGGGCGACCGGAAGTTCCTCATCGACTTCAGCCACACCGGCTACATCGACTCGTCGGGTCTCGGCGTCCTGGTGTCGCTCTCGAAGAAGATCCGCGACCAGGGCGGCGACCTCCGGCTGGCCGGCCTGAACGAGGATCTCAAGACGCTGTTCGAGCTGACGAAGCTCGACACGCTCTTCGCCATCTCGGACTCCCCCGAGGAGGCGCTGACCGCCTTCTAGGCGGGCCCATGCGCGCCGCGCTGTCGGCCGATGTCCGCGCGTGCGAGCGCGCCGCCGAGGGGCTCGAAGCCGAGCTGCGGCTCACGATCCCGAGCGACGTGGCGGTGGTCAGCGAGGCGGTGGAGCTGGTCGCCCGCCACCTCGAGGCGGCCTTCGTGGACCGCCGCACCATCCGCTTCAACCTCCGCGTCGCGCTCGCCGAGGCGCTGGCCAACGCCATCCTCTACGGCAACGCCGGTGACGAGACGAAGCACGTCGGCGTGCGGGTGCTCTTCGGCCGCCACGCCGTGCAGGTCGAGGTCTCCGACGAGGGCGGCGGGTTCGACTACCGCCTCGTCCCCGACCCCACGCTCCCCTTCGCCCGGATGCAGCCGCGCGGCCGCGGCCTGTTCCTGATCCGCCAGCTGGTGGACGAAGTCCGCTTCAACGACACCGGGAACTCCATCTGCATGATCCTGCGGCGGGACTGACCCGACTCGACCGCCTCCTCGACGCCCTGCAGGACTTGACGGGCGACCCGGTGCGGCTGTGGCGCGTCGAAGCGGGGCGCGTCCGCGCGCTCGGCCCCGAGACGGGGGCGTGGTGGCCCGACGGCGACCTTGCCGGCGACGCGGGCCACCGCCTCGAGGTCCCGGGCCGGGGGGCTGCCTGGCTCGAGCCCGTCCCCGCCGTGCCGGGTACCTGGCTCCAGCTCGGCCCCGGCGCGCTCGACGAGGCCACGCGCGAGCGGCGCGCCCGCTCCGCGGCACTGGTCGTCGGCCGCGGCCTCGCCGCCGAGCGCGACAGCGCCCAGGTGACGGGCGAGCTGATGAACCGCTACGAGGAGATCAACCTCCTCTACGGCATCGCCGAGATCCTCGGCCGCACCGTGCATCTCGAGGAGGCGGCGCGCGTCATCGTCCGCGACGTCGCCACCGTGGTGGGGGCGCGGCGTGCCTCCATCATGGTGTACGAGCCGGGGCCCGCCGTGCTCCGGGTCGTCGCCGCATGGGGGGTGGACCTCGCGCCGCTCACCTCCGTCGCCGTCACCGACGAGTGCTCGGTCGCCGCGCGC
>JBEKGT010000084.1:0-8167 GCA_050012655.1 Gemmatimonadales bacterium
CCCCGTCGGCGCGGAGTCGGGCGGCGTCTGGGCGCCGGCCGCGGCGACCACCGCGGCCACGATTGCCGGGAGCAGTCCGACGGCGCGCCGCACGCGCCTAGAAGCGACGGCCCATGCGGACGCTGAACGTCACGTCGGTCATCCCGCGCGCGAGCGGTTTCGCGAGGTAGAATCCGAGCGGGCCGAAGTCGAGCCCGAGGCCGAGGTCCGCCTTGAAGGTGCCGAGAGCAGGGAGCTTCCCCGCCGGGATCTGGCCCGGCGCGTCACCCACGAGCCAGGCGTTCCCCGCGTCGGCGAAGACCACCAGGTCGGGCCCGCTGACGTGGAAGGGCTCGTAGCGCTCCGTCTGGTCGTCGGTCCAGTCCGTGCTCGCCCAGTCGGGGCCGATGTCGAGCCCCAGATGGGTTCGGAACTCGGCCTGGCCCAGCAGCACGCGGTCGCACAGCGCCGGCGTGCCGGCGATGTCGACCCCGCCGCAGCTGAACTGGTGGAAACTGTAGCCGGGGAGGGGATCGGGGTACCCGAGCGCGACGCGGCGCTGCAGCGGCAGCGGGTCGCCGCCCGCCCACCCGCCCCCCGCCACGCGCAGGTCCAGCCGTCCGGAGGGGGAGAGTCGTGTGTAGCTGCGCGCGTCGAAGAACACGCGCTGGTAGGTGAGCGACGAGGTCGGGGCGGGGTAGAGCGTCGCGCACACGAGGCCCGGCAGCGAGCAGCCGGAGACGTCGGTCCCGTGCCCCAGCTCCCACTCGCCGGTGATGTTGAACCCCGCCGTCGGCGCCCGCAGGTCGTTCCGCGTGTCGTAGCGGAGCGAGGCCGTCAGGATGTTGAAGTGCCCGTCGTTGATCGCGGGGTTGGGCCGGAAGCTGTAGTCGCCACGGAACAGCGTGAAGGGCTCGCGCGCCAGCAACGACGCCTCTTTCTCCGACCGCCCTTCCGCTGTGACGGAGAATTGCCGCGACACGCGCAGGGTTGCGAACGCGCTAGCGCCCTGGCGGCGGTAGTAGTCACGGTAATCGCGGTGGAAGAGGAAGGTCGACCAGCCGACCTCGAAGTCCTTGAGGGGCCACGGCTCGATCGAGTTCACGAGATCGTACGCGCGCGCCCCGAGTCCGAGGTTGCTCTCCCGGCCGCCCAGCACCAGCTCCGCCCGGGTCCGGTAGCCGAAGTCCCCGGTCGAGAGCGACCAGTCGCCGGCGGTCCGGAAGATCCCTCGCGCCTCGACCTGCAGGCGGGCGTCGCTCGCGACGCGCAGGTCAGCGTCCGGACCGAAGAGCAGAGGCAGTCCCTCGACGCGGTTGTAGATGCCCCCCAGCGACACGTCAAAGCCCGTCCGGTTGTCGGCGAAGCTGTCGTCCTTCGGCCGGAGCCACGAGGGCCGGAACTCGCGCCGCGGCGCGTAGACGATCTCGGGGCCGATGCGCCGGTAGCGCAGCGGATCGCGGTACGACCGGATCTCCCCAGCGATCTGCGCCTCGGTCGCCCCCTCGATCACGCCCCCCACCACGGTGACATTGCCGCTGACCACCGCCCCCGGCTCGAGGTAGAGGTCGCCGTTGACGACCATCAGCGAGCCGGACACGCGTCCCGCGACCGTCACGGGTCCGCCCAGCACCGCCACGTCGCCGTCCACGCCGCGCGCGGCAGGGATCCGGGTCTGCCCCGCGAAGCGCACCGTCTCCTGCGCGTTGAAGAAGCGGACCACTTCGTCCGCCACGTCGCGCGGCAGCTGCCTCACGATGACGCGCTCTTCTACGAGTCCCCGGCGGTGGGGACGGATCGTTATGGTGGAATCCTGCGCCCAGACCGGAACGGCTACGACGGCCAGAAGGGCGGCGATCAGCGTGCTTCGCATGGGAAGCTCCTCGACGGGTCCAGCCTCGGGGCGAGCACGGCTCGTGCCCCGCGACCTTCCTGCGCTAACCGCAGTTCCGAAATATGCTTAGGCCAAGGCCCCACGGCTGCCTCGGGTATCCCATGTCACCTGTGCGACCCATCACAGGCGTGTCGTTCCGACACGTCAGCCCCCCTGGTCTATCCCGAGGCGCTTCATCCGGCGATACAGGTTCGCGCGGTCGGTGGAGAGCCGCCGCGCGGCCTCGGCGACGTTGCCGCCAGCGGCTGAGAGGGCGCGGGTGATGAGGGTGCGCTCGTAGCGATCCAGTTCGTCCATCAGCACCACGTCGCGCTCGGCCGGTCCCGGGAGAGGGCCCGCGTGCGCGCTAGCCGGCGGCAGCGTGGCGGCGACGTCCTCGCTGGTGATCGTCGCGCGCGGGGAGAGAATGATCAGCCGTTCGACGATGTTGGCCAGCTCGCGCACGTTCCCCGGCCACGGGTGGCGCGCCAGGGCATCCATCGCCTCCGGTGTCACCTGCGCGGGCGGCCGGCCGATCCGCTCGGTGAGGAGTGCGACGAAGTGGCGCACCAGCTCGGGGATGTCGCCCGGGCGCTCCCGCAGCGGCGGGATGGGAATCGGGAAGACGTTGAGGCGGTAGAGGAGGTCCTCCCGGAACCGTCCGTGCTGGGCGGCGCGGGAGAGATCCTGGTTCGTGGCGGAGACGACGCGCACGTCCACGGGGACCGGCCGCTCGCCGCCGACGCGCTCGACCTCGCCCCCCTCGAGGGCGCGCAGCAGTTTGGCCTGCGCCTCGATTCCCAGGTCCCCCACCTCGTCCAGGAACAGCGTGCCGTTGTCGGCGAGCTCGAACCGGCCGGTGCGCCGCTCCGAGGCGCCGGTGAAGGAGCCGCGCTCGTGGCCGAACATCTCCGACTCGATGAGCTCGCGGGGGATTGCAGCGCAGTTGACGCGGACGAACGCCGCGCCGGCGCGCGCGCTCGAGGCGTGGATCGCGGCGGCGACCAGCTCCTTGCCGGTGCCCGACTCACCGGTGATCAGGACCCGCGTCTCGGTGGGGCCGGCGCGCGCGATGAGCGCCCGCACCTCCGCCATCTGCGGGCTCGAGCCGACCAGCGTCGCCGAGGGGCCGAGCGCCTCGCGCAGCGCCTGCGCCTCCGCCCGCGCGCGCGCCAACTCGAGCGCGGAACGCAAGGTCAGCAGGACCGCCTCGGGGGCGAGCGGCTTCTCGAGGAAGTGGAAGGCGCCGAGCTTGGTCGCGCGCACCGCGTCCTGCAGCCCCGCGCGCCCGCTCATCATGATGACCGGGACGCCGGGGGCCTCCGCGAGGAGGCGCTCGAGGGTCTCGAGACCGTCGGGACCGCCGGGCATCTGCAGATCGAGGAAGACAGCGTCGGGCCGCCGGCGCTGGACCGCCGCAACCGCCTCGGTGCCCGAGGGCGCCTCGGCCACCGCGTACCCCTCGGAGGCGAGCACCGCCCCGAGCATCCGGCGGAGGTTCGCCTCGTCGTCCACCAATAGGACCAGAGGCGCGCGCGTCATGCGCTCTCCGCGGGGAGGGTGACGGTGAAGACGGCGCCGCCGCCGGGGGCGTTCGCCGCTGTGATGGTGCCGCCGTGATCGAGCACGGTCTGGCGCACGATGGCGAGGCCGAGGCCGGTGCCGTGCGCCTTGGTCGTGAAGTACGGCTCGAAGACCCGGCCGAGCGACTCCAGTGCGATCCCCGGCCCGCGGTCGGCGACCTGGACCCGCACCGCTGGCCGGCCCTGCAGGCTGGTCGGCGCGAGCGTGAGGACGATCGGATCCTCCTCCGCCGGCCCGCCGCGCGCCGCGCCGTCCGCGCCTCCGGGCGCCATCCTGTCCGTGCCTGCCGCCGCCCCCACCGCGTCCACCGCGTTCAGCAGCAGGTTCTGGAACGCGCGCCGCAGCGGCTCGAAGTGGCCGAGCACCATCGGCGTAGCGCCGTCGCGCTCGACCCGGGCCGCGACCCCCGCGGGGAGCGTGGACCGTGCGAGGCCGTCGAGCAATTCGCCGAGATCGACCGGCGCCGGCGGGCCCTCGGGGAGGCGGCCGAGGGAGGAGAAGTCCCGCGCCATCTGCTCGATCCGCTGCGACTCGCCGTCGAGGATCTCCAGCAGCTCCGCCTGCCCGGGAGCGGCCTGCTGCCGCATCCTCCCCACCGCGAAGCGCAGCGGGGTGAGCGGGTTCTTGAGCTCGTGTGCGACCTGGCGCGCGATGTCGCGGAAGGTGCGGAGCTGCGCTGCCTCCACCTCGCGCGAGCGCGCCGTCTCGAGATCCCCCGCCATGCGACGGAACGCGTCGCGGAGGATCTGGAACTCCGGGGTGCCCTTGACCTCGGGGCCCGCGGGGAGCGGCTCACCGCGGGCGATGCGGCCGGTCCAGTCTACCAGCTCGTCGATCGGGCGGGAGAGCTGGCGCGAGAGGTGTCCGGCCAGCCGGACGGCGCCGCCCGCCACGAGCACCGCCAGGCCCACCAGGAGCCCGGCCAGTGTGCCGGAGATGGCGTAGCGGAACGCCTGCACTTGCCGCGCTCTGCGCACCGACCGGGAGAGCTCCTCGCCGTGGCGGTCGAGGGCCGCGCGGATCTGGGGTGGGAGGTGGCGCTCGTCGAGGCGGCGGACGGCCTCACGCCAGGTGTCGCCGGCGCGCTCCCACGCCTCGACGCCTCCGACCGGCGGGAGCAGGTCGGGGGTGAAGAGCGAGACGGACACGGCGACCGCGGCGGGCACGGTCGCGATGACCACTAGCCACACGAAGATGCGGTGGCGGAAGGCGAGGGCCACGCGGCAATATTGGCCGTGCGGGGGCCTGGTCTCAAGGGACGTGGTCCGCCGCGCTGGTCGGGGGGGCGCCCTCCGGCTATCATTAACGGCTGGTGTCGAGCTCTGCAGTACCCGCGCATCCGGTCCACCTGGCGGACGTCTTCGACGCCGTCAGCGCCCGGCACGCCGACCGCCCCATGGTGGCTTTCGGGGACCGCCGGCTGACTTACGCCGACGTCCGGCGCGAAGTCCAGGCGCTGGCGGCGGCCCTGGCCGACCTGGGCACCGTGCCCGGGGCCCGCGTCGCGGTCAACCTCCCGAATTGGCCCGAGTGGCTCACCACAGCGCTCGCCACCGCCCGGCTCGGCGCCACGCTCGTGCCCGTCAATCCGGGCCTCGGCTTTCACGAGCTGAAGTACCAGCTGCGTCACGCCGAGGCGACCGTCGTGGTGACGGCGGAGTCGTGGGAGGGGCACGACTTCCTCGAGGTGTTCGAGGAGCTGGCCGGCGAGCTGCCGGACCTGCGCGTCGTCGTGACGGTGGGGGCGCAGGAGCTGTGGACCGACCGGCGCACCTACCGGTACGCCGATCTCCTGGCGCGCGGCGCGCGCCTCGAGCCTCCGGCGGCGGTGCGGGAGGGGGAGGAATATCCCCTCGCGATCCTGTACACCTCCGGGACGATGGGCAAGCCGAAGGGAGTGCGGCTGACGCACCGCGCGTTGGTGGAGACGGCGCAGCTGGGCGGCGTGGTGATGGAGGTGGGCCCGGAGGACGTTGTGCTGGTCGCGGTGCCCTGTTTCACGGTGTTCGGGACGAGCGTCGCGATCGGGGCGCTGGCGGCGGGCGCGTCGCTGGTGCTGGCGGACCGGTTCGTGGCCGCCGAGATCGTGGAGCTGATGGCGCGCGAGCGGGTGAGCGTGTGCCACGGCGTGCCCACGATGTTCCAGCTCCTGGTGCGCGAGCCGGGGTTCAGCCGCGAGCGGTTGCCGGCGCTGCGCACCGGCACGGTGGCGGGGAGCCCTGTCCCCCCCGACCTCGTCACGCGGGTCCGCGCGACGTGCGACGTCCAAATCGCGTACGGCCTTACGGAGACCGGCCCGACGGTGACGATGACCCGGTTCGACGACCCGCCGGCGCTGCGGATCGAGACGGTCGGCCGACCCCTGCCGGGGGTGGAGGTGCGGATCGTGGATGTCGGCACCGGGGAGCTGCACGGACCCGAGGCGGTCGGGGAGCTGGCGGTGCGGGGCCCGAACGTGATGAGCGGCTACGACCGGATGCCGGGCGAGACGCGCCGGGCGTTCACGCCGGAGGGGTTCTTCCTCACCGGCGACCTCGCAATGCTCGACGAGGGCGGCTACGTGCGGATCGTGGGCCGCCGCAAGGAGATGATCATCCGCAACGGGTACAACGTCTATCCCCGCGAAGTCGAGGACGTCCTGCGCGCGCACCCGGCGATCGACGAGGTGTGCGTGGTGGGGGCGCCCCACGAGATCCTCGGGGAGATGATCTGTGCCTGCATCGTCCCGGCCGAAGGTGCCGTCGTCCGCGGGGAGGATGTGCTCCAGTTCGCCCGCGAGCAGATGGCCGACTACAAACTGCCTGACCTGGTGCGCTTCTTCGACGCCCTCCCGATGACGGCGAGCGGCAAGGTGAAGCGGCGCGAGCTGGCCCAGATCGTGGCGCTCGAACACACTGTGTCGTGAAGGAAACCATGAGCCAACCGTCGTTCCGGCCTGCTGCGAAGCAGCCGCCGGCCCACGCGCCGAATGCGGCGCTGCTGATCGACTTCGACAACGTCACGATGGGGATCCGTTCGGACCTCCAGCAGGAGCTGCGGCGCCTGATGAACTCGGAGATGATCCGGGGGAAGGTCGCCGTGCAGCGGGCCTACGCCGACTGGCGCCGGTACCCGCAGTACATCGTGCCGCTGTCCGAGGCCTCCATCGACCTCATCTTCGCCCCGGCGTTCGGGTCGAACAAGAAGAACGCCACCGACATCCGCCTCGCGATCGACGCGCTGGAGCTGATCTTCACGCGGCCGGAGATCGGGACCTTCATCCTCCTGTCGGGGGACAGCGACTTCTCCTCGCTGGTGATCAAGCTGAAGGAGTACGGGAAGTACGTCATCGGGGTCGGGATCCGCGAGTCGTCGTCGGACCTGCTGATCCAGAACTGCGACGAGTACTACTCGTACAACGAGCTGGCCGGGCTGACCCGCGTGGCGGACGAGTCCACGCCGAGCCGCGACCCGTGGGAGCTGGTGGTGGACGCACTCCTCGAGATGCGCAAGCGCAGCGACGTGATGCGCTCCGACCGGCTGAAGCAGGTGATGCAGGAGATGGACCCGGCGTTCGACGAGAAGAACGTGGGGATGAGCCGCTTCTCGAAGTTCGTCGAGGAGGCGCGCCGGAGGGGCCTGCTGGTGGCGACCAAGCTCGACAACGGGCAGTACGAGATCGACATCGGGGCCTCGGCACCCGGCGGCAGGGATTCGCTGCCGGCGATCCCGGGAGAGGCCGACGAGCGCCGCGAGCGCGAGCGCGCCGAGGGTGACCGGGCGCCGCGCGGGCGCCGCGGGGGCCGCGGGGGCCGCGGTGGGCGGGGCGGAGCCGTGGCCGAGGCGGCCGGCGTGCCGGCGCCTTCGCCCGCGGGGTCGTCCGCGGGGCCGCTCTCGCTGGTCGAGGCGTTCGACCTGCTGAAGCGCGTCCTTCGCGAGCTGAAGGCGCTCGCGCCGACGACGATCGACGAGGATACGGTGCGCGAGCGGATGCAGGAGATCGCCGGGCGCACCGATGACCCGATCTTCAACCGCCCGCGGTTCGGGCGGCTCCTGCGGCAGGCGAACGACGCGTCCGTCGTGGACCTGTCGAAGACGGCGAAGGGCTTCCTCGTCACGCTGCGCGCCGAGGCCACACCCTCGGCGGGTGCGGCGGAGCCGGTAGAAGCGGCGCCGGAGGAGAAGCGCGGCCGTGGCCACCGGCGCGGCGGCCGGGGCAGGGGCCGTGGCGGTGAGGCGGCGGCACCGGCGCACGAGCCGGCGGCTCCCGAGGTTCACGCCGAGCCCGTGCCGGCTCCGACGTTCCCGGCTGCGACGGCGCCATCCGCGCCGTCGGTTCCGGTGAGCCGCCTCCGCTGGGGGCGGGGTGCGAAGGGCCATGCGCCCAAGGGGGCGATCCCCCTCGTGGGCGTGGTGGAGATGGGGGAGGTGGCGGAGGAGAAGAAGCCGGCCGCTCGCAAGCCGGCGGCGCGCCGCGGCCCGGCCCGTCGCGGCGGGCGCGGGAAGAAGAAGGGCCCCGCCCCCGAGGCGTGAGGCCGCTCCCGCTCGCCTTCTACGGGCGGCCGGCCGCAGTCGTCGCCCGCGCGCTGCTGGGAAAGCTGCTCGTTTCCACGGTGGGGGGCGCGCGGTGCGCCCTGCGGATCGTCGAGGTCGAGGCCTACGTCGGCCCCGACGATCCGGCCTGCCACGCATTCGGCTGGCACCGCTCGGCGCGTAACAAGACCCTGTACGGGCGGCCCGGTCTCCTCTACG
>JBEKGT010000085.1:0-8117 GCA_050012655.1 Gemmatimonadales bacterium
CGGGACCCCGCAGCACGGTCGGCGTGTTCTCTTCGCCGGTGCTGAAGTGGTACCCGGTCCCCGCCGTCTCGATCTCCTCCGTGAGGTTCGCCCGCGCTCCCGGGAAGAAGACCGGGTACTCGACCTGCGCCGAGTCGGCGACGGCGCCGAGGACGTCGGGGAGCCCGTCGCCGGTGAGGTCCTCGAAGACGAACACCCCCATCGAGGCGACGGAGGGGAGCAACTCGCTCCGTCCGACGCGCTGCGCCTTGCCGTCGGCGACCATCCAGAGGTCGGCGGTGGCCTGCGCCACGCCCTCGACCCCGGATTCCACGTCCACCATCACGAAGACCGGTCCCGCGGGGGAGGTCCACGTCCAGGCGGCGTTGGCGACGACGTCCCGCGCCGTGTACTGGTCGCGCACCGCGAACGCGGCACGCTCCTCGGCGCTGGCGGCGGTGCTGCCGGCATCTTTGGCGTGGCAGCCGGCGAGGAGGCCGAGGCCGGCAGCGATCAGAAGGCCGGTGGCGCGGACGCGGCCGGGGAACTCGGCCCGCCGGGGGCGGCATAGGCGCGACGGTACCATTGGTAGCTCGCGTAGACGGTCTTGACGTAGTTGCGCGTCTCCGCGATGGCGACGCGCTCGACGAACAGGTCGGGATCGGTGAACTCGGGCCAACTCCGCCAGCGGTCCACGCGCTGCGCCCCCGCGTCGTAGGCGGCGATCGCGGCGTAGACGGGCATCCCGTCCACCCACAGCCGGTCGTGCAGGAAGCGGGCGCCGAGGTGGAGGTTGAAGTCGGGGACGAACAGCAGTTCGGGGTCCCACTCCCTGATGCCCATGCCGCGGGCGAGCTGGCGGCCGGTCGAGGGGAGGACCTGCGCCATCCCGCGTGCGCCGGCGCGCGACATGGCGCGCGGCGTAAAGCGGGATTCCTGTCGGATGATGGACGCGAGGAGGAGGGGATCGAGGCACGCCTCCGCCGCTTCCCCTTCGATGACGCCGCGGTAGGGGAGCGGGAAGATGCCGCGGGCGGCGCCGAGCGAGAACCCGGCACGCGCGCGCGCGGCCTCGCCGAGGCGGATTGCCTCGCGCGCGAAGCCCGCCGCGCTCGCCGCCTCCGCCGCCGCGACGAGGAGCGGCACCGGCGCCGACGGATCAGCCGCCCAGCCGAGCGCCTCGTCGCGCGCTTCCTGCTCGAGCCCCGCTAGCACCAGGAGGCGGATGCGCTCGTTCGCGCGCGCGGGCGATGGGGCTGGTATGTCGGCGGGCGCGCTGTCCGCCGCGAATCCCAGACTGTCGTTGGTGAGGTTCCGGGCGCGCACACCGTAGTAGCTGAGCGGCTCCGTCGCAGCGATCCGCTGCAGGATCGTGCGCCCCATGCTGTCGCCGCGCTCGAGCCGCACCCGCGCGTCCCAGAAGCGGGGCGCGGTGCCGAGGAGGAGCGCGCTGTCCCTCGCCAGCACGTCGGCGAAGGCGGTGGCGGCCGAGTCCCGCCGGCCCTGCGCGTACGCCGCCAGGCCGGCACGGAACCGGGCGACAGTGGCGGCCGGCGTGGCGGCGAAGTCGCGGAGCAGCAGCTGGTACCGCTCCCGCTCCGGGGTGGGCTGCGCCATCGCGCGGTCGTGCTCGGCGAGGAGCAGCACCGCGCGCGCGACGCTCGTGTCACCGGGGTAGCGCGCCACCAGCTGCGCGAGGAGCGTGTCGCCCATCTCCCACGCCCGGGCCGCAACCTGGGCCGCGACCCGCGCGACGCCGACGCGGGCGAGCGAGCCCTGGGGTGCGCTGACGCGCCGCGCGTGACGCTCGGCGCTGTCGGCGGCCGCGAGCGCCCCCCGCCGATCGCGCCGCTCCGCGAGCAGCGCCGAAAGCTCCAGCCACAGCGCCAGACTGGTGTCGGCCCGCTCGAGCGCGAGACGCAAGGGCAGCTCCGCGGCCCGGAGGTCGTTCAGGGCGCGGTACACCCGCGCTGTGCCCGCCAACTCGGCGACCGAGAGGGCGTCGTGCTGCGCCGCCAGGAGATTCGCAGCGAGGAGCGCCTGCGGACGGGTGGGGTCGAGGAGCAGGGCCGAATCGGCGTGGAGCCGTGCCGTCCGGCGGTCCCCGAGGAGGAACTCGACCCTCGCCATGTCCACAAGGCGGCCCAGCCGCCGGTAGACGTCGAGCGCGCCGGCTGGGTTCCCGGCGTCCACCCGGCGCTGCGCGACGAGGAGGCCGGCCCGCAGCGCGGCGCCCGGGGAGCGCGAGTCCGCGACCGACGCGAACGCCAGCGCAGTATCGCGCTCGATCCCCGCGCGATGGATGGCGAGCCAGTCGGCGATCTCCGGAAGCCCCTGCGCCGCGCGGCGCCACGCGGCGCCGGCCGAATCGGGCCGGCCGAGCATCTCCAGCGCCAGTGCCCGCCGGACCAGCGCGGGGACCCGGAGCACCGGGGGCGCCGTCGGCATCGCGGCGAGGCGGCGATACCCGGCCTCCGCCGCCGCCCAGTCCTGCCGCTGCTCCGCCGCCTGCGCGGCGAAGGCGACTGCCTGCGGCAGCGTATCCGCGTGGCGCACGCTGCGCAGGACCTCCTCCACCTCGGTCCACCGGCCGAGGCCCGCGAGGATGCGCGCGTGCAGCAGGCCGAGCGCGGCCGGCACCGCGCGCGGCGCCCGGGGGAGCGCCGGCGCCGCCCGCTCGGCGTGCCAAAACCGGCCGAGCGCCACAAGGCTGTCGGCCCCGAGCGCGGGGGCGCCGGCGCACGCGCCCGTCTGCGCCGCCAGGCGCGGCGCGAAGGACGTTGCGGCCACGAGCGCGAGGCGCGCGGCACGAGCGAGGGGACGTCGGTGGGGTCGGATCATCCGGGGCGCACGGCGATGCGCCCCGGAAGGTAGGACCCCACCGGTGCGGACGCTACCGCCGCAGCGCGAAATCCACGGGCACCTGGATGCGCACCCGCACCGCCATCCCACCGAACCGCGCGGGCCGATAGCGCGAGCCCAGCACCAGCGCGCTCGCTTCGGGGACAAAGAGGGCGTGGGTGCTGGAGACGATCCGCAGCGACCCGCGCTCCACCCGCCCCACCGTGTCGAGGACCGCCTCCACCACCACGCGCCCTTCGATGCCGGCGCTCCGCAGTAGATCCGGATAGCCCGGCGTAGGGTGGCTCAGGAGGACCGGCGGCTCCTCCACGGTGCGCACGTCCATCGGCGCCACGGGTGCCGGAGAGGGCGGCCCGGTCACCACCGGGGCGCCGGGACCCGGCTCGGCGGGAAACAAGTCCACCGGAGGGGTGGGCCACGCCGGAGTGGGCGACGCCTCGATGGGCGGGAGCACGGGGCTTACGACCGTTGGCGCGACGAGCGGCGCTGGCAGCCCCGGGCCGGCAGTCTGGTTCGGCGGCGGCGGGACCGTGTGGCGCGGTGCGGGCCAGAAGACGACCGTCGGCTGTACGCGCGGGCGGCCCTGCGAACCCGGCGGCGACTGGGTCCACCACACCGCCAGGGCGATCAGTCCGGTGTGCAGGGCGAAGGACAGACTCCGGGCCCCCCACTCCCGTCGGACGGGGGCCTGCGGGGGTGTGGCAGTGAGCGTCGTGAGCACGGACGCCTCCCTGTTGGATCGGTGTGCTCCAATCTGGGAGACGATCCTGTCGGCCCGGCGAACACATCATGGGGGGAGGATGACAACGCGGTGACGGTCAGCGCTCGAGGACGCGGACCCCCTGGGCGCTGGCGACCACCGCCGTGTCCGCCATCCCGAGGAAGAGCCCGTCCTCGACGATCCCGGAGCGCCGGGCGAGCGCCCGGGCGAGCGCCTGCGGATCGGGGATGCCCTTCGGGAAGCGGAGGTCCACGATGTGGTGTCCCTCGTCGGTGACGAACGGCCGCCGGTCGGGCGCCCGGCGCAGCGCCGGCTCGGCGCCCAGCTTCTGGAAGAACGGCAGGTGCGTGCTCCAGCCGAAGGGAATCACCTCGACCGGCACCGGGGCGCGGGTGCCGAGCTTCCGCACCCGCTTCGACGCATCGGCGACGACCACGAAGCGGTCCGCCGCACCCGCCACCAGCTTCTCCCGCAGCAGTGCCCCGCCCAATCCCTTGATGAGGTCGAGCCGCGGTCCGATCTCGTCGGCGCCGTCGAGCGCCAGATCGAGGTGCGGGTGCTCGTCGAGCGCGGTGAGCGGGATGCCGAGGGCGCGGCACTGCGCCGCGGTGTCCTCCGAGGTCGGCACCGCGAGCACCCCCCGCAGACCGCCGCTCGCCAGCCGCTCGGCGAGCAGCTCGATGAGGGACCGCATCGTGGAGCCGGAGCCGAGGCCGATCGTCGTCCCGCTCGCGACATACTCGACGGCGCGGCGGGCGGCGGCACGCTTGAGGTCGTCCTGCGATGGCGTCATAGGGTGGACAAAGATGCGTGGAGAGACCCTTCCCGGACAACCACCGTCCCCGGCGCATGACGCGGGGGCTTACTCCGCCGCGGCCGGCGCCCGCATGCCCCCGCGCTGCGGCTTGCGCACCAGCAGGAGGAGCGGGAGCGCGCCCACCAAGATGAATCCCGAAAGGAGGTAGAGCTTCGCGAAGGCGAGCACGCTCGCCTGCTGCACCACCTGCCCCTGCATCGCGGTGAGCGCCATGCTCCGCGCCGACGCCGCGTCGGCGCCACGGCCCACGAATGCGCCGGTGAGCTGGCCGAGCCGCATCCGCGTCCCGGCATCGTACCAGGACAGATGGGTCGCGAGGACGGCGCGCGACTCCTGCTGGAAGTGAATCAGCAGCGTGGCCATCAGCGCGATGCCGAGCGAGCCCCCCATCTGGCGGAAGAAGTTCGAGATGCCAGTGGCCTGCGACAGTTCGCGCCGGTCGAGGCCCGAGAGGGTGATCGTGGCGAGGGGCACGAACAGCCCGCCGAGGCCCAGGCCTCGGAAGATCAGCGGCCAGAAGAAGTCGTGGGCGCCACTCTGTGCCGTGATGTGCGAGAGCTGCCACATCGAGAGGAAGAAGAACCCGCCGCCGGCCGTGATGATGAGCCGCGGGTCCACGTAGCGGTCGATGCGGCCGGCGGCAAAGGTGCTCACCGCGGTGGCGATCGCCCCGGGGAGGATGATCAGCCCCGACTGCCACGCCGTCATCCGGAGCGTGCCCTGCAGGAACACCGGGAGGATGAAGACCGAGCCGAAGAGCCCGACCCCCACCACCACGCCGAGCGCCGTGCCCACCCAGGTGTCGCGGTGTCGCATCACCCGGAAGTCGATCGCCGGCCGCTCGGTGGCCATCTCCCGCCACACGAGGAGGGCGCCCCCCACCACGGCGATGATCGTCAGGGTGACGATGAGGCCGGACTCGAACCAGTCCTCTCGTTGGCCGTGTTCGAGCAGGTACTGGAGGGAGATCGCGCTCGCCGCGAGGAGCGCGATCCCCAGGTAGTCCACGTGCTTGGTGCGCTCCTGGCTCGGGTGGTCGTGCACGTACGCGCCCACCAGCGCCGCGGCGAGGATGCCGATCGGCAGGTTCACGTAGAAGATCCACGGCCAGCTGTAGTTGTCGGTGATCCACCCGCCGAGGGTCGGGCCGAGGGTCGGGCCCACCATGATCCCGAGCCCGAAGAGCCCCATCGCCATCCCCGCCTCCTCGCGGGGGAACGCCTCAAAGAGGACCGCCTGCGACGTCGAGATGAGCGCGCCGCCACCCAACCCCTGCACGACGCGCCAGAAGATCAGCGCTTCGAGCGAGCGCGACGCCCCGCAGAAGACGGAGGCGGCGGTGAAGATGAGGATCGAGGTGACGAAGTACCGCTTGCGACCGAAGAACGCGCCGAGGAAGCCCGTGAGGGGGATAACGATGACGGCGGCGAGGATGTAGCCGGTGGAGACCCAGGCGATCTCATCGAGCGAGGCGCCGAGGTTGCCCATCATGTGCGGGATCGCGACGTTGACGATGGACGAGTCGACGATCTGCATCATCGACGCGACCACCACCGCGAAGGCGATGATGTACTTGTGGGGCTCGCCCCGGCTCAGCAGGGGCGGCGCGGCACCGCTCACGACGGCCCGGCCCTACCGGATGGCGACGTGCACGTCGACGGAGAAGCCCGGCCGCAGCGGCTGGTCCGGGCCGCAGCCGCGGACCACCCGGATCCGGACGGGGATGCGCTGGACCACCTTGGTGAAGTTGCCGGTCGCGTTGTCCGGCGGGAGGAGCGCGAACCGCGCGCCCGTCGCCGGGCTCAGGCTCTCCACGGTCCCGCTGGCCACGCATCCCGGGTACGAGTCCACGTCGATCTCCGTCCGCTGCCCGACCCGCATCTCCTCGAGCTGCGTCTCCTTGAAGTTCGCAGTGACCCAGGTGATGGTGTCCGCGACGATGGCGAGGAGCGGCTGGCCGGCCTGCAGGAGCTGGCCGAGCTCAACGGTGCGCTTGGCGATGGTGCCGGCGACGGGCGCGACCACCCGCGTGTAGGAGAACTGCAGCGCCGCGTTCGCGCGCACGGCGCGGCTCGAGGCGAGGCGCGCCTCCGCCGCACGCACCCCCGCCTGCGCGACCGCGATGGCCGCGACGGCCGCGCCCCCCTGCCGCTGGGCCGTCTGCAGGTTGGCCTCGGTGGCGTCCTTCGCCGCCTGCGCCGCATCGAGCTGCTGCCGCGAGACGACCTGCGTGGCCGCGAGCTCCTGGGCCCGCGCCAGGTCGGCCCGCGCCCGGTCGGCGGCCGCGCGCGCCGCGTCCACCTGTGACTGCGCCGCGGCCCGCTGCTGGCTGGCCGACTCGAGCGCCGCCTCCGCCTGGCCCACCGAGGCCGTGGCCGCCGCGACGTCGGCGTCCGCCTGGGCGAGCCGGATCGCGTACTCGGTGCTGTCGATGCGCACCAGCAGCGCGCCCTCCTTGACCACCGCGTTGTCCTCCACCGCGACCTGCGAGACGTAGCCGCCGACCCGCGCCAGCACCGGGACGATGTGGCCGTCCACCTGGGCGTCGTCGGTGGATTCATGGGCCCGCGAGTACCGGAGGGTCTTCACGCCCATCACCAGGGCGACCAGCGCCGCCGCGGCGCCGAGGATGATCAGGATCAGGCGGCGGCGCGAGGCCGGCGGAGAGACCGGGGTCTCCTCGAAGGGCGCGGAAGCGTCGGAATGGCTCTGGGTCATGCGTCCGTCACGGAAGAGTGGTCACGGCGCCTTGGGCCCGCGCCAGCGCGACCCGTGCCGTCTGGAGGTTGGCGAGCGCGTCCACCAGCCGCGTGCGCGCCCGGTTCAGCGACGAGGAGGCCTGCACCACGTCGGCGTTCCCCGACACGCCGGTGCGGAAGCGCTCCCGCGCCTCCGCGTACTCCTGGTCGGCGAGGCGCAGGCGCTCCCGCGCGGCGACGACCTGTTCGCGGCCCGAGGCCACGTCGAGGAGCGCGCCCCGTACCTCGGCCTCGGCTTGCTGCCGCGCGTCGCGCTCGCGGGCCTCCGCCTCCCGCACCAGCGCCTCCTGCTCGCCCGCGCGGGCGCTGCGCCGCAGGCCGTCGAAGACCGGGACGCTGACCTTGAGCCCGTACTCGTAGGTGCGCAGGAGGTGGGCCCAGCTCAGCCCCGTGACCCCCTCGTCGCCGAAGATCGCCACCGACGGCAGGACCTCCGCATGCACTGCGGAGAGACGGTCACGCGCGGCCCCGCTCTCCTCGGCCGCGGCGCGCACGTCCGGCCGCTCGCGCAGCGCGCGCACCACGGCCGAGTCCGCCGGAGGCGCACTGTCGGCGATGCCCGGGGCGTCGATCCGGTCGGCCAGTTGCACCGGGGCGTCGAGAGGGAGGCTGAGGCGCCGGAGCAGCGCCAGGCGCGCCTGGTCGCGGTCGCGCCGGGCGCCGATCAGGTCGGAGCGCGCCTCCGCCAGCTGCGCCTCGGCGCGGGTCACGTCGAGCGCCACGCTCACGCCGGCGGCCGCACCCTTGCGGGCGATGTCCAGGAGGTCGAAGGCGAGCGAGGAATCCTCCGTCCGCGCGCGCAGGAGCGCCTCCGCGCGCAGGAGCACCACGTATGCGACCGCCGCGCGCGCCGCCGCGTCCTCCGCCACCGCGGCGGCGTCCGCCTGCGCGGCTCGCTCGCCGGAGCCCGCGCTCCGCACCCGCCGCATCGCTGAGAGGTCGAAGAGGGTGATTGCGCCAGAGATCCGGAGGTCCGGCG
>JBEKGT010000086.1:0-7849 GCA_050012655.1 Gemmatimonadales bacterium
CGCGAGGAGCCGCGCCTGGTGCGCGCCGCCGTGCCGCTCCAGCCATTCCACCGCCGCGAACACGGTCCGCCGGTCGCCGTGGTTGTCGCTCGCCACGATGCCGGAGCACCCCGCCTGGATCAGCGCCCGCGCCCGCTCCGCGCGCCGCGACTCCGCGAGGAGGGTGGTCGCGTCCACCTGGAGCACGGCCCCCAGCTCCTGCCACGCGCGCCCCAGCTCCGGCGTGCAGACCTGGTAGCGCTCCGGGTGCGCGAGCACGGGCACGCGCCCCTGCGCGACGACCCGCTTCAGCACCGCCACGCTCACCTCCGGCGCGACGAGCCGCCCGAACTCCAGCAGCACGTAGCGCGTCCCCGCGAGGCCGAGGCACCGGTCCGCGAGGTCGGGCTGCGGGACGTCGAGGAGGATCTCGAAGCCGCGGTGGAGCGCCACCGCCGGGGGCGCCGCGTCGCGCAGCGCGGCGAGGAGGTCGTCGAGGGCGTCGCAGGGCGGGTCGAGGGTCTCGCTCGCCTTGAGGTGCGGGGTGCAGCAGACCGCGGTCACCCCCTGCTCGGCGAAGCGCTCGAGGACCTCCACCGACTGCTCGATGGTATGCGAGCCGTCGTCCACGCCGGGGAGAAGGTGCGTGTGGAGGTCGATCACCCTACGCCAGGGCCGCCACGAACTCGCGGATGCGGTCGGCGCCGCCCGTCTCGACCGCCGTCCCGACCACGACGAGGTCGGCGCCCGCGGTCCGCGCCGCGCGCACCTGCTCGGGCGTCTTCATCCCGCCCCCGACGAGGAGAGGGAGCGAGACCGCGCGGCGCACCGCGCGGATGACCGCCGGCGCCACGGGATGCGCTGCGCCGCTCCCCGCGTCGAGGTACACCGCCTTCATCCCGATCATCTGCGCCGCCAGCGCGTGCGCCACCGCGATCTCCGGCTTGTCGGACGGGAGGGGGCGCGTCTGGCTCACCGACTCCACGGCCGTGATCGAGCCGCCGTCCACGAGGATGTACGCCGTGGAGATCGCCTCGATCGGGTGCCTGGTGAAGAACGGCACCGCTCGCACGTGCTCCTCGATGAGGTACTGTGCGTTCCGCCCCGATACGAGGGAGAGGAACAGCACCGCGTCCACCAGGGGCGTCAACTGTCCGGCGCCGCCGGGGAAGAGGAGGAGCGGGAGGCCGGACGCCTTCTTGATCGCCGTCGCGACCACGGCGGTGTGCTCCGCGCCGTCGAACGACGAGCCGATGAGCAGCCCGGCGACGCCGGCCTCCTCGGCCACGCGCGCCACCCGCGCCGCGTCGGGGGGGTCGGTGCGCCCCGGGTCGAGGAGCACGAGGAGCCCGGGAGCGTTCGCCATCAGCCGCTCGAGGACCGAGCTCATCGCCATCGCCTCACGGTGCCATCCGGGTGATAAGGTCCGCGGCCGCCTGCCGCACGTCGGCTCCTTCTTCCGCGGCCGCCTCGAAAGCATAGGTCACGAACGCGTCCGCCGCGAGGAGGTCGAGCGCCACCTCGTCCCCCGTCTCGCCGCGCGCCACCGAGCCATCGAGCGCGAACAGGCCGAGGCCGCTCATCGCCTGCGTCATCGTGCCGCCGAGCCGCTCCGCGGGCGCCGCCTGCGCGAATCCAAGCAGTCGCTCGGCGAGGCCTGCCGGGGCCGCGGGCTCCCGCGCCACGAGCCACGCCACGACGTCGTCCCGGTTCACGGCTTCGCACCGAGCGCCTCGGCCACGATCCCGGCCGCCCGCCGCTCCGCCTCCGGGAGTTTCGCCGGGTCGCCCGCGCCCGCCGACGCGAAGTGCGGCCGCCCCCCACCCTTCCCGCCACTCACCGCCGCGATCCGGTTGGCCAGGTCGCTCGCGGTGACGCCACGGCGCACCAGGTCGTCCGTCACCCCCACGTGGATCCCCGGCCGCTCCCCCTGCGCCACCACCACCAGCACCCCGCTCGGCGTCCGCTCGCGGAACGCGTCGATCATCGCGCCGATCTCGCCGCGGTCCCCGGTCTCGGAGCCGACCACCGTCACCACCGAGCCGCCGACCTCCGTCACCGCGCCCTGCGCCGACGTCCCGCCCCCCTTGATCAACTCCTCCACCCGCTTCTCCAGGCGGCGCCGCTCGTCGAGGAGTGTCTCCACCCGCCGCGCCAGGTGCTCCGGCGCGCTCCCCACCACGCCGGCCGCGCCCTCGAGGAGCCGCGTCCGCTCCAAGAGCCAGCCGTACGCACCGGGGCCCGTCAGCGCCTCGATGCGCCGCACCCCCGCACCCACGCCGCTCTCCGACACGATCCGGATCAGCCCGATCTGCCCGGTGGTCCGCACGTGCGTCCCACCGCACAGCTCCTGCGACACGCCGGGCACCGTGATCACCCGCACCACGTCGCCGTACTTCTCCCCGAACAGCGCCATCGCCCCCGTCGCCAGGGCGTCGGCGTACGCCATCTGCCGCTTCTCGACGTCGAGGTTCTCCCACACGTGGCGGTTGGCCTCGGCCTCGATCTCCGCGAGCGCCTCAGCCGGCACCGGCTGGTGGTGGGTGAAGTCGAAGCGGAGCCGCTCCGGCGACACCACCGATCCCGCCTGGCGCACGTGGATGCCGAGCACCTTCCGCAGCGCGGCGTGGAGGAGGTGCGTCGCGGTGTGGTTGCGCTCGGTGTCCCGCCGCGCCAGTTCCGCGACCAGCGCGTCCACCGGCGTCGGCTCGAAGGGGCCCTCGAAGGCGCCGAAGACCGCGGTCCGCCCCTCGAGCTTGGCGACCTCGTCCACCGCGAGACGCCACCCTTGGCCCAGGACCTCGCCGGTGTCGCTGACCTGGCCGCCGCTCTCGGCGTAGAAGGGGTTCTCGTGGAGGATGAGCCCGAGCCGCCCGCCGCCGTGCTGGAAGGCGAGGATGTCGGTCGCGGCGTGGGTCGTCCCGTAGCCCACCCACTTCTGGCGCGCACGCGGCTTGACGCGGGTCCAGCCACCCGGCCCCCCACCCCCCCGCGCACCGCTTACCGGCGCACCGTTTACCGGCGCACCGTGGTCCGCGTTCGCTCCTGCGGCAGACGGTGCGTCGGTGCGTCGGTGCGTCGGTGCACCCGCCGCCCGGCGCGAGCGCGCCCGCTGCCCGTCGAGCAGCGTCTCGAACCCCGCGACGTCCACCGCCATCCCCCGCTCCGCCGCGACGATCTGCGTCAGGTCGATGGGGAAGCCGTAGGTGTCGTACAGCTTGAACGCCTCCTCCGCGCTGACCGACGTCAGCTGCTCCATCCGCTCCAGCCCGCCGACGATCGTCTCGAGGAACCGCTCCTCCTCCGCGCGCGTCACGTCGGTCAGGTGCCTCGCCTGCCGTGGCAGGTCGGGATAGACGCCGCCCATCACATGGACCACCTCGTCCACCAGCTCGACCAGCGTCGGCTCGCGGCGGCCCAGGAGGTAGGCGTGCCGCACCGCGCGCCGCAGGATCCGCCGCAGCACATAGCCGCGGCCCTCGTTCGACGGATAGACGCCGTCGGCGAGGAGGAACGCCACCGCCCGCGCGTGGTCGGCGAGGACGCGGAAGGGCGCGCCCGCGTCGCCGCGGTCGTACGCCTGCCCCACGACGGCCTCGGCGCGGCGGATGAGCGGGAGGAAGAGGTCGGTGTGGAAGTTCGACGTCTGCCCCTGCATCACGGCGGCGATCCGCTCCAACCCCGCGCCGGTGTCCACCGACGGCGCCGGCAGGGGCACCATCGTCCCGTCGGCCTGCCGGTCGAACTGCATGAAGACGAGGTTCCAGATCTCGAGGAACCGCCCCGCTTCCGCCGCCTCCACGAACTGGTCGAGGGAGTGCACGTGGTCGGAGGCGTGCGCCGGGGGCGGGCTCGCGAGGGGTGACGGGTCCTCCCCCGGTCGGACGGCTCCCTGCGGTCGCACGGCGCCCGGGGTCCGGCCCGTCACCCCTCGCTCGCCCGCCGTCCCCGTCCCCGCCATGTCCACATAAATCTCGGAGCACGGGCCGCACGGCCCCGTGTCCGCCATCTGCCAGAAGTTGTCCTTGTCCCCGAGGCCGTAGATCTTCGCGTCCGGCAGCCCCGTGATCTCGCGCCACAGGCCGCGCGCCTCGTCGTCCTTGTAGTGCACGCTGATGCGGATGCGCGCCGGGTCGATCCCCATCCACTCCTGCGACGTGACGAACTCCCACGCGAAGCCGATGGCCTCGCGCTTGAAGTAGTCGCCGAAGGAGAAGTTCCCCAGCATCTCGAAGAAGGTGTGGTGGCGGTCGGTGTGGCCCACCTGCTCGAGGTCGTTGTGCTTCCCGCCGGCGCGGACGCACTTCTGCGACGAGGTGGCGCGGCGGTAGTCGCGGGGCTCCACACCCAGGAAGGTGCGCTTGAACTGCACCATCCCCGCGTTGGTGAACAGGAGGGTCGGATCGTCGGCCGGCACGAGGGACGACGAGGCCACCTCGCGGTGGGCGCGCTGGACGAAATAGTCCAGGAAGCGGCGTCGGATGGTATCGGAGCGCATAGAACCGCGGAAATGTAGCGTGGACAGCGGCTTGCGACTACCTGTGGGCCCGGCGCGCCCGTTCCCGGACGGGACCCGCCGTCGCTGACCACCTGGGGAGTCTACGAGGCGAGCGTCAGCCGAGCGTCTCTCGCAGGACCGCAACGATCTCGCCGGAGGGAAAGCCCCGGCGCAGGAGGAAGGCCTTGAGGCGCCGGCGCTGCGCCGTCCGGTCGAGGCCCGCCATCTCGCGCAGCTTGCGCGCGGCCGCCTCGCGGAGCAGCTGGCCGGGCTCGATCCGCTCCCGCTCCAGCGTCTCGCGGACCGCTTCCGCCGCCACCTGCTCGTCCACGCCGAGGCGCCGCAGATCGGCCTGAAGCCGCGCCGGGCCCAGCCGCTTCGCGGCGGCCCGCGTCCGCGTGTAGTGGCGGGCGAACTCCGCGTCGTTCACCAGCCCCTCGGCCCGCAATGCCTCCACCACCCCGTCGGCCACCTCGCGGGCATGCCCCTTCCGGGCGAGCCGCCGCGCGATCTCCAGCCCCGGGAGCGCGCGGTAGCCGAGCATCCGCAGGGCCACCGTGCGCGCGGCGAAGCTCTCCGCCCGCCGCTCCAGCGACGCGGCGAGCGCGTCGTCGAGCGCCGCTCCCGCGCGCAGGCCGAGCTCGACCACGTCGGCCGGCGAGACGGTGGCGAACGGCCCGCCATCCACCTGCACCCGCATGCCGCCGCCGCGCGGCTCCTTCTCCAAGGCGGTGACGATCACGGCCCTACTCCTCCAGCGCCGCCTCCTCCTCGCCCGCCGGAGCCACTGCCTTCATCCCGAGCACCTCCTTCACCTTCACCTCGATCTCGGCGAGGACAGCGGGGTTGTCCTTGAGGTACAGCTTGGCGTTCTCGCGCCCCTGGCCGATGCGTTGGTCGTTGTAGGCGTACCACGCGCCGGACTTCTGGATGATACCGGCCTCAGCCGCGATGTCCACCACGAGCGAGGTGTGGCTGATCCCCTCGTCGTACATGATGTCGAACTCCGCCTGGCGGAACGGCGGCGCGACCTTGTTCTTCACGACCTTCACGCGCACGTGGCTGCCGATGACGGTATCGCGCTCCTTCACCTGGCCGATGCGCCGCATGTCGAGCCGCACCGAGGCGTAGAACTTCAGCGCGCGGCCGCCGCTCGTCGTCTCGGGATTGCCGAACATCACACCGATCTTCTCGCGCAACTGGTTGATGAAGATGATCGACGTCTGCGAGCGGTTGATGGCGCCCGCCAGCTTCCGCAGCGCCTGGCTCATCAGCCGCGCCTGGAGGCCCACGAAGGCGTCGCCCATCTCCCCCTCGATCTCCGCCTTGGGCACCAGCGCCGCCACCGAGTCCACCACCACGATGTCCACCGCCCCCGAGCGCACCAGGATGTCGCAGATCTCGAGCGCCTGCTCGCCGGTGTCGGGCTGCGAGATGAGGAGGTTGTCCACGTCCACGCCGAGCTTCTTGCAGTACTCGAGGTCGAGGGCATGCTCGGCGTCCACGTACGCAGCGACGCCCCCCGCCTTCTGGGCGTTGGCGGCGACGTGCAGGGCGAGGGTGGTCTTCCCCGACGACTCCGGCCCGAAGATCTCGGTGACGCGGCCGCGCGGGATGCCCCCCACGCCGATGGCGGCGTCGAGGTTGATGGCCCCCGTCGGGATGGCGTCCACCTTCACCCGCGCGCGCTCGGAGCCCATCCGCATGATGGACCCCTTGCCGCACGTCTTCTCGATCTGCGCGATGGCGAGGTTGAGCGCCTTGCGGCGGTCGTCCTGGGCGTCGGCGGGCATACCTACCTCAGGCGTTGGAGTGAGGGCTGATCACTGCTAACCGTTTACCGGTCACCGCTCACCGTTGACCGTTGGCCACGCGCGGTGCGCGGTGCGCGGCACACGGTTCACGGTCCACGGTCCACGGTCCACGGTCCACTGTCCACGGTCCACGGTCCACGGTCCACGGTCCACGGTCCACGGTCCACGGTGCATTTCCGGACCCGAATATATACCGAAGCCACGCCTACCGCCATCCCGGCCGGAAGGCGCCCTGGAGCCAGTCCACCCGGTCGCCCTGGATGGCCACCACGTCGAACCGGGCGGTGTCCCCCGGCAGGCCGTGGCGCTGCAGCCAGGCGGTGGCGGCGCGGGTCAGCAGGGCCTGCTTGCGGGCCGTCACCGAGGCCGCAGCGGTGCCGTAGCGGTCGCCGGAGCGTTCGCGGACCTCGACGAACACCACCGTGGCGCCGAAGCGGGCCACGAGGTCCACGTCGTGGCGATGGAAGCGCCAGCGGTGCTCCAGGATGACGTACCCCTGCCCGCGCAGCAGCTCGGCGGCGGCCAGCTCGGCCTCGACGCCCGCGCGATGGCGGGGATCGGTCCAGGTGGACGGGTCGGTCTTGAGCACGGGCGCAAGCTACCGGCCCTCCGACTTCGTCGTGCCATCGAAGCTATGCACCGCGTACCGTTTACCGGACACCGGTTACCGTGTACCGGTTACCGTGTACCGGTTACCGTGCACCGTGTGCCGCGCAACGAGGGCCTGGCGGGCGCAGCATTCCGATGACGCGCGCGATGGAAGGGCTGGACGCTCCTGTGGCGACCGCCCACAGTGCCGGAGTGAATCGCCATCGGACGCTGGTCGCATGGCAGCGCAGCCACGAACTCGCCGTCGAGGTCCACCGGGCGGCAAGCCGCCTCCCCTCGAGCGAACGCTTCGAGCTTGGGAGCCAGCTGCGCCGGGCAGCGGTGTCCGCGGCAGCCAACATCGCCGAAGGGTCCGGCCGATTCGGAAAGGCCGAGTTCGCACGCAGTCTGAGCATCGCACTCGGCTCATTGTCCGAAGTGGATGCGCTCCTCAAGATCGCCCGCGACCTCGGGTACCTCGACAGCGTCTCGCTGGACCGCCTGGACCAGCTCCGCGACCGGGCGAGCGCGGCGACGTTCGTTCTGCAGCGCCGCCTCCGCCATGCCACGCCGGAGTGAGCCCCGGCGTCCCGTCTCCCCACGCTTGGCCTCACGTCCGCGGTCTACGGCCTACGGTACCAGGTGAACGGTCAACGGTTAACGGTGACCGGTTCGCGGTGAACGGTGACCGGTGCGCGGTGAACGGTACTCCCGTGCGCCGTGCGCAAGGCGCGGGGTTGGCGGTGGCGATGCCCGACTCTGCGAGCGCTGCGAGCAGCCGGAGGGCGTCGCCCCCGCCGGCCCCGCACCGCGGCGCCCGCGCGCGTCTCCCGTGCAGCAGCGCCCGGTGCTCGTCCACTCGGAGCGATTGCGGTCAACGGTGCGTCGGTAAGCGGGGCGCCGGCCGCTATTGCGGCGCGATCCGGTCGAGTCCCTCCAGCCCCATCAGGACGTCGCGCGGCTTCGAGCC
>JBEKGT010000087.1:0-7748 GCA_050012655.1 Gemmatimonadales bacterium
CGCCGGCCGGCCCCCGCGGTCGCCGTCGTCAAACGCCTCAACGGTCTTCCACGGGCCGGTGCGCCGCTCCAGCTCCGCCAGCGTCCCGATGCCGCATTCGTCCTTGAGGAGGCGGGAGCCGTGGGCCGAGACGAGGAGCCACACCGGTACGCGCTCGCGAGCGAGCACCTCGAGGAGGCGGACGGCGTACGGCGCACCGGAGGCCCCGGTGATCGCGAACACGAGCGGCGGCGTCATTGCCCTCTCCGGTTCGGTGTGGGCCGGTGCACGGGATGCGCCGGCTGACGGGGCGGCACGGGCCGCGGCTGCCGCTTCGGCACGGGCGGGGCACCGGGCTGGTGCGGGACCGGTACGTGATGCGGCGCCGGCGGATGCGACGGGCGGGGCGCCGGCCCCGTCGGCTCGGGCGCGCCCGGGCGGGGATCGCTCATCGCAGCAGCACGTCGGCCACGGCGCCCGCCATCACCACCGCCGAGATGATGCCGTTCATCGCGAAGAACGCGGCATCGAGGCGCCGGTAGTCCCCCGGAACGACGAGTCGATGTTCCCAAACCAGCAGCGCTGCCGCCATAGCGATCCCCGCATAGAAGAACGCGCCGAATCCCGCCGCCGCCCCGAACCCCGCCAGCGCGGCGACCGCCGCGACGTGCAGGCCGCGCGAGGCGAGGACGGCTCGAGCCGGTCCGAGCGCCACCGTGAGGGACCGCAGGCCGTGCGCCCGGTCGAACGCCTCGTCCTGGAGCGAGTAGATGACGTCGAAGCCGCCTCCCCAGCACATCACCACCGCCGCCAGCAGCGCCAGCCCCCACCACGGCGTCATCCACGCGCCCGTGACCGCGAGGTAGCCACCCACCGGCGCGATGGCCATCCCGAGGCCGAGCCACAGGTGGGAGAGCGCCGTGAAGCGCTTCGCGTACGAATAGCCGAGGACCCACGCCAGCGCGACGGGCGACAGCGCGAAGCAGAGTGGATTGAGGAGCTTCGATGCGGTGACGAACGCCGCGCCCATCAGCGCCACCAGGACCCACGCCTCCCGGAGCGTCATCCGGCCCGCGGGCAGCTCGCGGCCGAGGGTGCGCGGGTTCGCCGCGTCGAGGCGCACGTCGGCGATCCGGTTGAACCCCATCGCCGCGAACCGCGCCGCGCCGAACGCCACGACCGCCAGGAGGAAGACGCGCAGCGAGACGGGATGGGTCCGCGACGCGCTGACGAGGCCGACCACGGTGAACGGCAGGGCGAAGACGGTGTGCGCGACCTTCACGAAATTCGCGTACGCGGCGAGGCGGGAACCGCCCCGCAGGACCTGCCCGTCCACCCCCACCGTCACGGGAGATGGATCCCCAGCGCCGCCCAGCGCGCGTCCACGGCTCGCTTCGTCTCCTCGTCCATCACGATGCGCTCCGGCCACTCCCGCGTGAACCCCTCTTCCGGCCACTTCCGCGTCGCGTCGATCCCCATCTTCGAGCCGTAGGTGAAGGTGCGGCTCGCGTGGTCGAGGACGTCCACCGGCCCGTCGGTGAAGCGCACGTCGCGGCGTGGATCGATGTGGTTCAGGGCGACCCACCACGCCTCGTCGGGATCCCGCACGTCCACGTCGTCGTCGAGGACCACCAGCACCTTGGCGAGCGACATCAGCCCTTGCCCCCACAGTCCGTTCATCACCTTCCACGCGTGCCCCGGGTACTGCTTCCGGATGCCGACGAAGACGAGGTTGTGGAAGATGCCGTATGCCGGCATGTGGTAGTCCGTCACCTCGGGAAGCGTGAGCCGGAGGAGGGGCAGGAAGATCCGCTCCGTGGCGTGGCCGAGGTAGTAGTCCTCCATCGGCGGCTGGCCGACGATCGTCGCCGGGTAGATCGCGTCGCGCCGCATCGTGATCGCGGTGACGTGCACCCGTGGGTAGAGGTCGGCGAGGGAGTAGAAGCCGGTATGGTCCCCGAACGGGCCTTCCGTGACCAGCGCCTCGGCGGGATCGATGTACCCCTCGATCACGATCTCCGCCTCGGCCGGCACCTCGAGGTCGCACGTCACGGCCCGGGCGAGCCGCACCGGCGCGCGGCGGAGGAACCCGGCGAAGAGGAACTCGTCGAGGGCGGGGGGCAGCGGCGCGGAGGCGGCGTACATGGACGGCGGGTCGGCGCCGAGGGCGATGGCGACCGGCATCCGCTCGCCGCGCTTCGCCATCTCGCGCCAGTGCGCCGCGCCGACCTTGTGGCGCTGCCAGTGCATCGCCAGCTCGCGCGGCCCCTGCACCATCACCCGGTACATCCCGACGTTCCGGACGCCGGTCGCGGGGTCGCGCGTGATCACCATCGGTAGGGTGATGTAGTGGCCCCCGTCCCCCGGCCAGCAGAGGAGATGGGGGAGTTGCGTCACGGCGGCGGCGGCGCCCTCAAGCACAAGGGTCTGGCACGGCGGCGTCCCGTGCTCCGTGCGCGGCGGGTACTTCGCGATCTCCGCGAGAGTGGAGAGCATCGCCAGCTTGGCGAGGAGCCCGTCGGGCACCTTGGTGGACAGCAGCGCCTGGATCCGCGCGCCGATCTCGTCGAGCGATCCCACGCCGAGCGCGAGGGCGATGCGGCGGTCCGACCCGAAGAGATTGATCGCCACCGGCACGCGGCTCACCGCGCCCCCCGGCAGCACCGGGTGCTCGAAGAGGAGCGCGGGTCCGCCCCCGGGGCTCTTCATGCAGCGGTCGGCGACCTCGGTGATCTCCTTCACCGTGGATACGCTCTCCCGGACGCGGACCAGCTCCCCCGCCTCCTCGAGCGCCCGGACGAAGTCGCGCAGGCTGTCCATCGTCATCGCTTCCCCCAGTGCACGGCGGCGATGCCGCCGGTCAGGCGACGCCAGCCGCACTCCCTAAGACCCGCCCCCTCCATCCGCGCGCGCAGCGCCGCGGGCGCAGGGAACTCCATCACAGAAGAGGGCAGATAGGCGTACGCCGTCGGGTGCCCGGACACCAGCCGCCCCACCAGTGGCAGCACGCGCCGGAAATAGAACAGGTACAGCGCCCGCACGGGCGCGAACGCCGGCGTCGTGAAGTCGAGGACGACGAGCCGCGCATCGTCGCGCAGCACGCGTCGCAGCTCCACCAGGCCCGCGTCGAGGTCCGCCAGGTTCCGCACCCCGAACCCCACGAACGCCCCGTCGAAGGTACCGTCGGCGAACGGGAGCTGCAGGGCGTCCGAGCCGGCGGCGAGCACCCGCCCCCCCGCCTTCCCCGCCCCGAGCCGGAGCATCGGGATCGCGAAGTCCGCCCCGACCACCCGTCCACGGAACCCCGGCCGCCGGAGGAGCGCCGCACCGAAGTCCAGAGTGCCGGCGCAGGCATCGAGGTACCGGCCGTCGGGCCGTGCTTCCCAGCCGAGGCGCCCGAGGGCCCGCTCTCGCCAGCCCCGGTCCACGTTCAGTGACAGCGCATGATTCAGTAGATCGTAGGTCGGCGCGATGGCCGAGAACATCTCGCGCACGTAGCGGCGCTTCTCGGCGGGGGACGCGCTCGCCCCCGGTGAGGCGGTCTTCACGGATGGGGTGGGAGGCACGGCGGCATTCACAGCGTAGATTACCCGCCGCATGCCGACGGCGAAAGACCTTCCGTCGCTCAGCGACCAGGAGGTCGTGGCGCTGGCTCGCACTGGCAAGGAGACCGGGTACCGGGAGCTCCTGCGCCGGTACGAGCGGCCCGTGTTCTCGCTCATCTACCGCATGGTGCGGGACCGCGCGGCCGCCGAGGACCTCGCCCAGGAGACGTTCATCAAGGTCCTCAACGCCATCGAGTCGTACCGCCCCGAGTACCGGTTCTCGTCCTGGATCTTCAAGATCGCGAACAACGCCGCCATCGACCATCTGCGCCGACGCGAGGTGGACACGCTCTCCCTCGACGGCGCCCCCGGCGCCGTGACCGCCGACGAGATCGAGGCGACGGCCGTCCAGGCCAGCGACCACAGCCCCAGCCCCCTGGCCGATCTCGAAGCCAAGGAGCTCGGGTCCACCATCGAACAGGCCATCGCCAAGCTGCGGCCCGAGTACCGGGCCTGCATCCTCCTCCGGCACGTCGAGGGGCGGGCCTATGAGGAGATCGCCGAGACGCTCGACCTGCCCTTGGGCACGGTCAAGACCTACATCCACCGGGCCCGGCTCGAGCTGCGGGAGTCGCTGAGCCACCTGAAGGACGATTGAAACCTGGCCCCAACGGGCTGCGTAAGGCCACCAGTCAGGAGGTAGGCGTGTGACGGATAAGCACTTAGAACTCAATGACCTGGACGCTCTCATCGTCCGGGAGCTATCGCGCCTGCCTGCCTTCGAGCCGTCGCGCGGGTTCTCGCATCGCGTCATGGCCCAGGTCCGCCTGCCGGAGCCCAAGGCCGTCGTCGCCCTGCGGCGCGCCCGGGCGTGGGCATTCCAGCCGCGCCGCGCGCTCGCCCTCGCCGGCGCGTATGCCGTCTGCGCGGTGGTCGCGCTCGGATTCGCGGCGCCGTGGCTCGTCCAGCACAGCGCCTCCATCTCCTACGGCGCGGGGCTCGCGGCCGACAAGGCCCTTGCCGCCGCACGCGCGCTGGGGATGGCGCTCGCCGGCTGGGTCTGGACCTCCCGGTCGTGGGACACGCTGCGCTCGATCCCGATCCTCCGCGAGCACCTGGTACCGCTCCTGGCGCTCCTCTCCGCAGCCTACGCCGGTGCCGGCGTGGCGCTCCACCACCTCATGAAGACCCCGGGGGGGAAGCGTGTTCCAGTCGCGCGCTCGTACTAGCCTCCTCCTCGCCGCGTTCCTGGCGGCCTGCGCCGCCCCGCGGGACGCCCAGGCGCGGGACTTCGGCCGCACGGCGGACGACGCCAAGTCCCTCCTGAGTGACGGCGTCCACCTCGTGCGCCGCGCCCTCGGCCTCGACCGCGATACCGCCGTGGTGTCGCACGCGGTCTCGCTGAGCCCGCGCGAAGCGGCGGTCGAGTTCGAGATCGCCGACGGGACGACGCGCGTGGTGTCGCTCCGCTCCGGCGAGCTCCTGGTGAACGGAGCCGTCGTCGCGCGCTACCACCCTGGCGGGACCCTCGACCGCGAGTGGCGCCGGCTCCTCGCCGACGCCGCGGCGAAGGACACCCGCGGAGTGCTGGCCAGCCTCCGTTCGTTCAAGGTCGCGGGGCTCTCCGGCGACGACCTTGCCGCCGAGCAGCGCCTCACCACGACCTTCCGGAACCTCACCATCGAGACCCCGGCCGTCGCGGCGATCGCCGCTGCCTCGGCCGCGCAGGCCCTCAGCGCCGCCACAGGCGCGGTGACCGCGACAATCGCGGACTCCGTGGCCCGGGCGCTGACGCTCGCCGACATCGCCGCGCTCGACAGCCTCGAGGGGCAGCTGCGTGCGGTGCCGGACATCGGCCCCGACGTCGTGGCGTCGGTAAGGACCAGCCCCCTGCGCATCGGCCACGTGGCAATCCCGGCCAACGAGCGGGTGGACGGGAGCCTCGTCGTCTTCCGCGGGAACGCCGACGTCTACGGCACCGTGACGGGGAACGTGGTGGCCCTCCTCGGCGACGTGATCTGCCACGATGGCGGCCTCATCGAGGGGAACGCCGTCTCCGTGGGCGGCCACGTGGTCGAGGCCGGCGGCACGATCCACGGGGACATCAAGAGTCTCTCGGCGCTGGGACGGGACCTCGCCGCCGCCGAGCGCCGGCAGGAACGGCGCTCCGCGTTCGACCTGCTCGTGACCGACGTCGGGACGGTGGTCGCGGTCTTCATCGCCCTGGCGATGGTGGGCTTCGGCACGGTGTTCTTCGGCCGGCGGCACGTGGAGGTGGTGGCCGACACGGCGTCGCACTCCTTCGGCCGCGCGTTCGTCGTCGGGCTCCTCGGCCAGCTGCTTCTGCTCCCCGCGTTCGCGATGATGATCGTCGGGCTGGTGCTGACGATCGTCGGCATCCTGGTCCTGCCGTTCGCGATCGTGGCGTACGTCCTCGGAGCGGCCCTCGCGCTGCTCGGCGGCTACCTCGCCGTCGCGCACGCCATCGGCGAGACGGTCACCCGGCGGCGGATGGCCAACGGCGCGTTCGTGCGCAGCCCGAACTCCTACGGCTACATCTTCACGGGACTGGTGGGCCTGCTCGGGCTGTGGGCGGCCGCCGCGCTCTTCGGCTGGCTCGGGCCGGTCGTCTTCCTCTTCAAGCTCGCAGCCATCATCGTCACCTGGCTGGCGGCCACCACCGGCTTCGGGGCCGTGCTGCTCTCCCGCGCCGGCCTTCGAGAGACCTTCGCCGGGCGGTACTCCGGCGAGGTGACGGACGAGTACCTCTGGGCGACCCCGCCGGCGACGCCGACGGCCGCCCGCATGGGAAGGCAGCCGTGACGGCAGCCCGCCCCCTGTTCCTCCTCGCGGCCGCCGCTCTGGCGGTCGCGCCGCCACTCGGCGCCCAGACGTGGCGGACCCTCACCTCCGCCCGCCAGCGCCACGGCGAGACACATCTCGCGGTGAGCGTGAACTACGTGGCGGGAGAGTTCCGCCTCGGTGCCGCGCCCGAGGGCACGCTGTACCGGATGGATCTTCGCTACGACGAGGACCGGTTCACGCCGCTGCGCGAGTACGACGCCACGGGCGCGCACCTCCTCCTGGGCGTGCGCGGCCGCGGCCACATCCAAATGGGGGACCACCACAAGGGCGGGCCGGTGCCGTCGCTCGACCTCCAGCTCGCGCCGGACATCCCGCTGGTGCTGGACCTCGACCTCGGCGCCGTCCGCTCGCAGGTGGACCTCGGCGGCCTGGCGCTTCGCAGCGTGCGCTACCGCACCGGCGCGTCGGAGACCACGCTCCGGTTCAGCCGGCCCAACACCGTCCCGTGCTCCGAGCTGCGGCTCGAGGCGGGAGCGGCGGCGTTCCACGCCTGGTCGCTGGGCAATGCGAACTGCCGGTCGGTGCACTTCGAAGGTGGGGTCGGGGACGTGACGCTGGACTTCAGCGGGACGTGGCAGGGGGTCGTGGACGCCGACCTCAACGTCGCGATCGGCACCCTGACGCTGATGCTCCCGCGCGACGCCGGCGTCGCCGTCCATCTCAGCCGGCTCCTCGCCTCGTTCGACCAGTCGGGCCTCGAGCGGCGGGGCGACACCTACTATTCGGCGGGGTACGAGTCCGCCCGTCGGCGGCTGGTGCTCGACGTGAGCGCTGCGTTCGGAGGCATCAACGTCGTCTGGACGGGCCCCGCCCGCTAGGCGGCGCCCTCGCGGGCAGCGGCCCGCACTTCCGCCCCACGGCCCGCACCGAGCACCGCATCCGCGCGGCCGTCCCTCACACCGATCTCCACCATCCCTCCCGAGCCCGTGAACGCCACCAGGGCTCCCCTCGCCACGTCCGCGAACGTCGTCCGCAGCGGCACCCCGGTCGCGCCGACGCGCACCGCGCATCCCGGCGCGACCGCACCGCCCGGCAGGCTGGTCACCAGCGTCCCGAAGCGGTCTACGTGCACCACCTCGCCCACCAGGTCGCCGCCGCGCAGCTCGAGCCGGGGAGGCGGCAGGAGCACCGGGTCCCCGATCGCCGGGCCCAGCGCCGCGAGGGACTCGCCCGCGGCGAGCCGCGCCGCCGCGGGGGCGAAGACGTCGCGCCCGTGGAAAGTCGGGCTGGCGGAAGACGGCACCGGCAGGGCCACGACGCGCGCGGTCCCGTCGCGGAGCACGCTCGAGAGAAGGCCGTTGTCGGGCGCCACGAAGCGGTGCCCGGCCGCCTCCACGGCGAGGGCCCGGCGGCCCGATC
>JBEKGT010000088.1:0-7722 GCA_050012655.1 Gemmatimonadales bacterium
GGTTCTCGGGCGTCACGGGGACGCTCACGCCCTGGTGGAGCGCCAGGAGGTCGTTCGACCAGCGGTACGCCTCCTCGAGGAGGTGCGAGGCGAAGCAGACGGCCAGGGGCCGCACGCGCTGCTCCTCCGCCACCGCGGCGAAGAGGGCGTGCTGGGCGGCGCGGTCGGCGGCGGAGGCCGCCTCGTCGAGGAGGAGGACGTCGGGCGCGGCGGCGAGCGCGCGGGCCACGGCGACCCGTTGGACTTCGCCGTCGCTCAGCGCGCGCGCGGGCCGGCCGGCGAGAGCGCCGAGGTGGAGGCGCTCGAGGGCGCGGCGCGCAGCCGCCTCGGGGCCCGGGGTGCCGCGGAGGCGCAGCGGGTACGCGATGTTGGCGAGCACCGTCCCGCGGAAGAGGTAGGGCCGCTGCTCGACCAGGGTCACCCGCCGCCGGGCGGCGCGCCGCTCGCGACCGGTGCGCACGGGCCGGCCCCCCAGGGTCATCTCCCCCGCCGCCGGCGCCTCGAGGAACGCGAGGAGCCGCAGGAGGGTGCTCTTCCCCGACCCGTTGGGGCCGACGAGGGCGAGGCGCGTGCCGGGCCCGAGCGTAAGGCGCTCCAGCTCGAGCACCGTCCGCCGCTCGTAGGTGTGGCGCAGGCCGCGCACCTCAAGCATCGTCGCGCCCCTGCAGGAGCTGGATCAGCACGTTCACCGTGAGTGCGAGCGCCAGGAGCACCAGGCCGAGGCCGACGGCGAGGGAGAATTGTCCCTCCGACGTGGCCAGGGCGACGGCGGTCGTGAGGGTCCGCGTCTCGCCGCGGATGTTGCCGCCGACGATCATCGCGGCGCCGACCTCGGAGAGCACCCGGCCGAACGCCACCACGACGCCGGCCGTCAGCGCGAACCGCGCTTCGCGGGCCACCGCCCACGCAGTCAAGAGCGGGCCGGCGCCGAGGGTAAGGGCGGTGCGGCGCACCCGCGGGTCCACCGCCTGCACCGCCGCGGCGGTCAGCGCGGCCGCGATCGGCGCGGCCAGGATGACCTCCGCCACGACGATCGCCCGCCAGGTGAAGAGGAGGCCGAGCCCGCCGAGGGGGCCGTGGCGCGAGAGGAGGAGGTAGAGCAGCAGGCCGATCACCACGGTGGGGAAGGCGAGCGCGGTGTTCAGGACCAGAAGCACCCCGCGCCGCCCCTGGAAGCGCGTGCCGCCCAGCCAGAAGCCGAGCGGCACGCCGATCGCGCACGCCGCCACGGTGGCGGCCAAGGCGATCCGGAGGGACAGCGCCGTGATCCCGAGGACCTCGGCGTTCAGCGCCGGCATGGTGCGCTAGAAGTTGAACCCGTAGGCCAGGCCGACGGTGAGCGTGAAGTTGTTCGTCCACTGCTTGTCCTTCAGGCCGAGCGACAGGATGGCCGGCGTGATCGGATTGCCGTTCTTGTCCAGCGGATCGAAGTAGCGCAGCGGCCACTCGTACCGGAAGAAGTAGTCGCGCACTTCGATTCGCGCGGCGAGCGTCCGGGTCAAGAAGACGCGGGTGCCGAGGATGGGGATCATCGCGAAGTTGGTGCCGGCGTTGTACCCGCCGATGTCGGTCTCCGACTTGGTGGGGAGCACCTCGCCGGCGCCGAACCCGACGTACGGGGCCAGGCCGTGCCACGTCTTGGCGCCCGTGACGTTCAGGATGAACCCCAGATCCGCGAGCACCAGGGTGCGGCTGAACGGCCCCGTCGTGCGGGTCGCGCTGTCGAGGCTGGTGTCGATCCGGTAGCGGCTGCTCCCCGCGAAGCCGATGGAGATGTATAGGTCGAGCGGGCCGCTGAGGCGTGTGTCGAGGCGTCCGGCGAAGAGCGCGCCACGCCGCCAGCCCACGCCGGCGTTCGCCGGATTCCCGCCGAAGAGTCCGGCGGAGACGGTGAAGGCCTGCCGTGTGGTCAGGTCGTGGAAGGGCGACCGCCCCGGCTCGTACCCCACCTGGGCCGCCAGCGGCGCGGCGGTGGCGGCCGCCAGGAGCGCCGCCAGCAGCATCCGCGTCCCGCGTGCGGCGACGGGCATCGTCATCCCACCTCCCTCAGGTCCCGGCCCGTCATCACCGCCGGCGGCTCGAGGCCGAGAAGCCCGAGCACCGTGGGGCCGACGTCGCGCAGCGAGCCGCCGGCGCGGAGCAGCCCACGGAAGCCCTCGTCGAGGAGCACGAACGGCACCGGGTTGGTCGTGTGCGACGTATGCGGCCCCCCCGTCACGGGGTCGATCATCATCTCGCAGTTGCCGTGGTCCGCCGTGATCAGCAACGACGCCCGCACCTTCTCCGCCGACGCCAGCACCCGGGCCAGGCACCGGTCCACCGCCTCCACGGCGCGGATGCCTGCCGGCAGCACGCCGGTGTGGCCCACCATGTCGCCGTTGGCGTAGTTCACCAGGATGAAGTCGTGCCGACGCGCCTCGATCCCCTCGCACAGCACGTCGGTGATGCCGGACGCGCTCATCTCGGGCATCAGGTCGTAGGTGGCGACCTTCTGCGAGTCCACGAGCCGGCGCTCCTCGCCCGGGAAGGGCTCCTCCAGGCCGCCGTTGAAGAAGTAGGTGACATGGGCGTACTTCTCCGTCTCGGCGGTGCGGAGCATCGTGCGGCCGCTTCCGCTCACCACGTCGGCCAGGATCCGCTCCAGCACGAACGGGCCGAAGGCGACCGGCAGCGTGAAGGTCTCGTCGTACTGCGTCATCGTGACGACATCCATCAGCGGTGCGCCCCGCCGGTCGAACCCCGCGAAGTCCGGTTGGGTCCAGCAGCGCACCATCTGCCGCATCCGGTCCGCCCGAAAGTTGAAGCAGATGATGCCGTCGCCGGCGCGGATGGGCGCCACCGGCCGGCCGGCCCCGTCCGTCACCACCAGCGGCTTGATGAACTCGTCGGTCTCCCCGCGGGCGTACGCGGCCTCGATGCCGGCCACGGGGTCGGTGATGGGCGTGCCGGTGCCGAACATCATCGCGTCGTAGGCCAGCTGGATGCGCGGCCAGCGCTTGTCGCGGTCCATCGCGTAGTAGCGGCCGGTGAGCGTGGCGATGACCGCCCGCCCCGCGGCGTGCTGTGCCAGCTCGGCCACGAAGCCCCGTGCCGAGTCGGGGGCGGTGTCCCGCCCGTCGGTCGCGCCGTGGATCGCGACGCGGGGGACGCGCTCCCGCTGGGCGAGGTCGAGGAGGGCGAGGAGGTGCCGGTCGAGGGCGTGCACGCCCCCGTTCCCGATCAGCCCGAAGAGGTGCAGCGTGCCGCCGCGCTCGCGCAGGCGCGCGCACAAGTCCGTGAACGCCGGGAGGGTGAAGAACTCCCCTGAGGCGATGCTGTCGGAGACGCGCACGATGTCCTGCGGCACGATGCGTCCGGCGCCGAGGTTGAGGTGGCCGACCTCGGAGTTCCCCATCTGCCCCTCGGGGAGGCCGACGTAGGGGCCCGACGCCTGGAGGAGGGTCCGGGGAAGCCCTTCCCACAGCTTCCGCCACACCGGCGTGGCCGCCAGCTCGATGGCGTTCCCGGCGCCGCCGGGGCGGAAGCCCCAGCCATCGAGCACCACGAGCACCACCGGTCCACGACACGCGAGCGGAGCGTTTGACATCGCTACTCCCGGGGTCTACAATGCGATTCGTGCGGCACCAAACGGCGGAATCTACCCCTGCCCGGCGTCCCCAACCAGCCGCACGCGCGGCGCGCGTCCTCTGCGCCGCGGCGGCGCTCCTCGGCGGGTTCGCACCGGCAGCGCTGGCCCAGCAGAGCGTCACCATCCAGCGTGACAACGAGGCGCTCGTCGCCGACCCGGGGGGCACACGGCTCGGCCGCGCCGCGGCCGCGGCGAGCTTCCGCGCCACCGGCTCGCGGGACGGCTTCACCCAGGTCACGCTCGAGGGGTGGATCTGGCGGGGATCGCTGCGTGAGGAGCGGCGCGACGGCCACACCCTCGCCCTGAGCAAGCCCGGAGAGGAGAAGCTGCGCGCCGAGCCGAATGGCACCGTGGTGGCGCGCCTCGTCTCCGGCGCCCTCCTCGACGAGGTGGAGCGGCGTGGCGGCTGGGTGCACGTCCGCCGCACCGGGTGGATCGCGTCGGCGGCGCTGTCGAGCGCGCCCCAGACGTCGGCGCATCCCCCCGGGCGGCCGGCGGCGCCGCCCGGGGCGGCCCCCGCGGCGGCGGCGCAGGGAGCGCCTGCCCCGGCGCCCGCAGCGCAGGCGTCCCCGGCCCAGACACCGGCCGAGACGGCGGCCTCCGCCCTGCAGGACCTCGATCCACGGCTCGCGGTCGTGCGCCGGCGCGTGGAGCTCCGGCGGGCGCCCGACGCGCCCCCCGCGGGAACGCTCGAGGCGGAGATGCCGGTCCGCATCACCGCGCGGGCGGGGGAGTGGGTACGGGTGGAGATGCAGGGGTGGGTGCGCGAGAGCGAGCTGCGGCCGGCCGGGAGCGCGGCGCTGAGCAACGTGACCGCGGCGGAACTGCGGACCGACCCGGACCGCTTCAAGGGGCGCCTGCTCCGCTGGACGATCCAGTTCATCGCCCTGCAGACGGCGGACGAGCTGCGCCCCGATTTCACCCCCGGCGAGCAGTACATCCTCGCGCGCGGCCCCGCGCCGGAGTACGCGTTCGCGTACATCGTGGTGCCGGCGGACAAGGCGGCGGCGGTGGCGCAGATCGCCCCCCTCGCGAGCGTCACCATCATCGCGAAGGTGCGCACCGGGCGTAGCACCTATCTCGCCAACCCCATCCTCGAGCTGGTGGACATCGTCCCATGAACGAGTTCTTGTGGAAGCGGATCGAGCGCAAGCTGGCGGCGCTCCCGGACGACCGGGTCTATCAGGTGCTCGACTATGTGGAGTTCCTCGAGTCGCGCTACGCGGCGCAGGAGGCGGTCTCCGCATCGCCCTTCCAGAAGCTGGCGGAGAAGGTGGAGGACACCCTGCGCGCCGGGCGGGTGCCCGTCACGGCGATCCGGAGCACGATGGACGCGATGTCCGCCGCGAGCCGCCTGATGGGCGGGATCGCCGCCGCGGGGAGGGCGGTCGTGGACGAGGTCACGGCCGCGGCGGGGGGCGGGCCGAAGAACGCCGAGCCGCCGAAGGGCGCGAGCCCCGCCGAACCGGCGGCGCCGCCCGCGCCGGGCGCGAGCGGTCCTGCTTGACCTTCGCTCGCCGCGGTCGGTAGCTTCCTTCATGGAGAGCCGGATCCGCGCTCGCGATGCCCTCACCTTCGACGACGTCCTCCTCGTCCCGCGCCACTCGAACGTCCATCCCCGCCAGGTCGATGTCTCGACCCGGCTGACCCGCACCATCGGCCTGAACATCCCCTTCGTCTCGGCGGCGATGGACACCGTCACCGAAGGGGACATGGCCATCGCGATGGCGCGGCTGGGCGGCATCGGGGTGATCCACAAGAACCTCCCCATCGACCGCCAGGCGGCCGAAGTGGACCGGGTGAAGCGGTCGGAGAGCGGGATGATCCTCGACCCGATCACCCTCCCGCCCAACCGGCCGATCAGCGAGGCGATCCGGCTGATGGCGCGGTTTCGGATCTCCGGCGTGCCGATCGTGGACGAGAAGCGCCGCCTCGTGGGCATCATCACCAACCGCGACCTCCAGTTTGAGCACGACGAGAACCGCCCCATCGCGGAGGTGATGACGCGCGAGGGGCTGGTCACCGCGCCGGTGGGGACGACCCTCGAGGAGGCGGAGCGGATCCTCGGGCGGCACAAGGTCGAGAAGCTGCCGGTGGTGGCGGCCGACGGGACGCTCACCGGGCTCATCACGGTCAAGGACATCTTCAAGCGACGGCAGTTCCCCGACTCGAACAAGGACCAGCACGGCCGGCTCCGTGTCGCCGCGGCGCTGGGAGCCACGAAGGACACGCTCCCCCGGGCGCGGGCGCTGCTCGATGCCGGGTGCGACGTGCTCGTGCTCGACTCGGCGCACGGCCACAGCGAGGGGGTGCTCGAGGCGATCGCCGCACTCCGCGCCGCGCTCCCCGACGCCCAGATCGTCGGCGGCAACATCGCCACCGCCGAGGGCGCGCGGGCGCTGGTCGAGCGGGGCGTGGACGCCGTCAAGGTCGGGGTGGGGCCCGGCTCCATCTGCACCACGCGCGTCGTCGCCGGGATCGGCGTGCCGCAGGTGACGGCGATCCTCGACGCCGTCGCGGGCGCGTTCGGCGTCCCCGTCATCGCGGACGGCGGCGTGAAGTACTCCGGCGACGCCGTGAAGGCCCTTGCGGCCGGCGCCGACAGCGTGATGATGGGCGCCCTCCTCGCCGGCACAGAGGAGAGCCCCGGCGAATCGCTCCTCTACGAGGGGCGCCGCTACAAGGTCATCCGGGGGATGGGCAGCCTCGGCGCCATGCAGGACGGCTCCGCCGACCGGTACTTCCAGGAGGGCGAGGTCTCGGCCGCCAAGCTGGTCCCGGAGGGCATCGAAGGCCGCGTCCCCTACAAAGGCCCGGTGGGCGACGTCCTCTTCCAGCTCGTGGGCGGCCTCCGCAGCGGAATGGGGTACTGCGGCGTAGGGAACGTGAAGGAACTGCAGACGGACACGGAGATGGTCCGCATCACCTTGGCGGGGCTGCGGGAGTCGCATCCGCACGACGTCGCCATCACGAAGGAAGCGCCGAACTACAGCGCGTAGCTGCCGACCGGGTCCATTCCCAGACGGGAGACCGCCTCATGAGTCTGTGGGCGACCAAGTCCATCACCGCCTTGCGCGCGCAAGCCGACGAGGTCGGCGTGCACTCGCTGAAGCGGAGCCTCGGACCGCTGAACCTGACGACCCTTGGCATCGGCGCCATCATCGGCGCGGGCATCTTCGTGCTGACCGGGCAGGCGGCGGCGCTGCACTCGGGCCCCGCCGTGCCGATCTCGATGATTCTCGTTGGCATCGCGTGCGCCTTCGCGGGCCTCTGTTATGCCGAGATGGCCAGTGCCGTCCCCGTGGCCGGCAGCGCGTACACCTACTCGTACGCCACGATGGGCGAGTTCATCGCCTGGATCATCGGGTGGGACCTCGTCCTCGAGTACGCCGCGGGCGCCGCGACGGTCGGGGTGGGCTGGTCGGGTCACTTCGTCAGCCTCATGGGCCAGCTCGGAATCCGCTTCCCGGCCACGCTGACCAACGCGCCCACCCAGTGGTGCACCGCGGCCAACGTGCAGGCCGTCGTGGCCGGCTGCTCGCATGCGGGACTCGTGCTCACGGGCGCGATCGTCAACGCCCCCGCGGTGTTCATCGTCGCCCTGATGTCGACGATCCTCGTGATCGGCATCAAGGAGTCGGCGACGGTCAACAACTTCATCGTCATCCTCAAGGTCGCGATCATCCTCCTGATCGTGGTCGTCGGCCTCGGGCACATCAACACCGCCAACTGGAAGCCCTTCATCCCCGCCAACACCGGGGAATGGGGCACCTTCGGCCCGTCGGGCATCCTCCGCGGCGCCGGGCTGGTCTTCTTCGCCTACATCGGCTTCGACGCCGTCTCCACGGCGGCGCAGGAGGCGCGGAACCCGCAGAGGGACATGCCGATCGGCATCCTCGGATCGCTGGCGATCTGCACCGTGCTCTACGTGGTCGTGTCCGCGGTCCTCGTGGGGATGGTGCCCTACCGGGAGCTGAACCTCGCCGCGCCGATGGCCTACGCGATGGAGAAGATCGGCGCGCCGACGTGGGTGCGCCTCATGGTGGACGTCGGGGCGGTGCTCGGCCTCGGGTCGGTCATCCTGGTGATGCTCA
>JBEKGT010000089.1:0-7648 GCA_050012655.1 Gemmatimonadales bacterium
CCATGGGGAGGGCGGCGGAGCCGGCTCGCGGGAGGATGCGCAGGGCGTCGCTGTGCCCCGCGGCGGCGAGCGCGGCGCGCAGGCCCGACAGGCCGTGCGTCTCGGCGAGGGCGTAGCCGGCCACCAGCAGGGCGCCGAGCATCTTGAGCACCAGCTGGAAGAAGTCGGTCCAGACGACGCCCCACATCCCGGAGGCCGCGGCGTAGACCAGCGTGATAGCGACGATGAGGAGGACCGACCAGAGCTGGGGGTCGCCCGGCAGGTGCAGGACGGCGGTGACGTCGAGGGCGACCATCACCTTGCGCATCGCCAGCATCCCGTAGCCGATGGCGATGCAGTTGAGGGGGATGCCGAAGAAGAAGGCGCGGGTGCCGCGGAGGAGCGCCGCCGCGCGGCCGCGGTAACGCAGCTCGATCAGCTCGGCGTCGGTCATCACTTGGGCGCGGCTCCACAGCCGCCCCATGATGACCTGCATCACGACGTGGGTGGCGGCGAAGCACCACCACTCCCAGTTCCCGGCGATGCCGCGCCGCGCCACCAGGCCGGCGACGTAGAGCGGCGTGTCCACGTTGAAGGTGGTGGCGGCCATGGAGCCGCCGGCGAGCCACCACGGGATGGCGCGGCCGCCGAGGAAGTACTCGCTCAGCGATTTCGAGCCGCGGCGGGCGAGGTAGAGGCCGAGCCCGAGGCTCCCGGCGAGGTAGGCGCCGACGACCAGCCAGTCGAGGGCCCGCACCCGGCGCTAGCCCGCCAGCCGCCGGGCCGCCGCGGCCTGCATCCCGGTGTCGCCGCTCCACGCGCAGAGGACCGGCGCCGTGCCCGGCACCTCGGCGAGGCGGCGCGCGTGGCCGAAGAGCACCACGGCCGCGGCGCCATCCGCGAGGCGCGCGAGGGCCGCGTGGTTCTCCGGCGAGAGCCCCGCGCGGCACTTCCACGACTTCACGTCGCAGAAGACCAGCACGACCCGCGCGCCGTCGTCCGCCAGCTCCACGCCCCGCTCCCGCAGCGCGTCGCTGAACGCCGAGCGCGGCGGGTTCCGGTACGGCCCTCCGGCGTCGTCGTCGATCACGTCCACGCGCACGCGCCGCAGGCCGGCGGGGAGCGCGCCCCGCAACACCTCGACGGCAGCGACGCGGATCGCCTCTCCCTGGCCCTGCCCCGCCGCGAGGTCGCGCGGCGCGAGGGTCATCGGCTCGGCCACCCGCGCGATCGCCTCCCGCCGGCGGATCGCCGCCTCCTCGAGCAAATCGGCGTCGAGCGCGCCGGAGGCCGCCGCCGCCTCGAGGGCGTGCGCCACCGCCGCCACGTCCTTCGGGTAGAGGAGGAGGTCGCAGTCCGCTTGCAGCGCCTTCACCGCGCCCTGCGCCTCGTCGAGCCCTTGCAGCGCGCCCTCCATCACCAGCGCGTCGGTGACCACCAGCCCGTCGAAGCCCAGTTCGCGGCGCAGCAGGTCCTTCACGATCGCTGTCGAGTAGGTAGCCGGCGCGCCGCTCGGGTCGAGCGCCGGGTAGGCGACGTGGGCGGTCATCATCGCCGCGACGCCCGCCTCCGCCGCCATCCGGAACGGCACCAGGTCGGCGTCGAGCGCCAGGCGCGAGGACGTCACCACCGGGAGGCCGGCGTGCGAGTCGCTCACCGTGCGGCCGTGGCCGGGGTAGTGCTTGGCGCAGGCGAGCACGCCCCCCGCCTGGCACGCCATGATCCACGCGGCGCCGAGGGTGCCGACCTGCTCGGGGTCGTCGCCGAAGGCCCGTGTCTGGACGATGGGGTTCGCCGCCTCGACGTCGAGGTCCACGACCGGCGCGAGGACCCAGTTGATCCCGACGTCGCGCGCCTCGCGGGCGGTGAGCCGCGCCGCGTCGCGCACCACGTCGGCACCGAGGGGGGCGAGGGCGCGGAGCGGCGGAAGCTGCGTCAGCCCCTGCGCCTGCTGGCCGGCGCCGCGCTCGAGGTCCGAGGCGATGAGGAGGGGATGCGGCGCCGCGGCCTGCAGCTGCGCCGCCAGCGCGCGGATCGCCGCGCGCTCGCCGCCGAAGAGGATGAAGCCACCCACGCCCAGGGCGAGGGCGCGCTCGGCCTCCTCGAGGCACGGCGCGAAGCCCTTCTCCGCATCCCAGCGCAGCGCCGGGAGGACGAGTTCTGCCCAGGGGATCATGGCGGACTCACTGATCCGAGGACGCGCGGGCCGGCGGCGCCGGTGGCGCCCGGCTCGTTGCCCGGGCGGCCCGTCCACGTGAGGTAGCCGAGGAGGGCGAAGGCCACCGCTTCCTTGGCCTCGCCGTCGAAGAAGAGATCGTCGAAGGCGCGGTGCTTCGGGCCGGGCCAGCAGCGGATGAGCGCGTCCACCAGCGCGGGGTTCTTCGCGCCGCCGCCCGAGCGGACGACGTCGAGAGGGGCGAGCGCCGGCGGGATGAACCGCGCCGCCGCCCCGATGGCCCGTGCCGTCACCTCGACGGCCGTCGCCACGGCATCGGCGGGCTCGGCGCTCGCGGTGGCGCAGCGCGCCATCAGCTCTGCGGCGAACGGCTCGCCGAAGGTCTCGCGGCCCGTGCTCTTGGGCGGCGGCGCCGCGAAGAAGGGGTGCGCGAGACACGCGGCGACGACCGCCTCCTGCGCGCGGCCGCTGCGCGCGATGGCGCCGTCCTCGTCGTAGCGCCGGCCCGGGAAGAGCCGCCGCACACAGGCGTCGATCACCATCACCCCGGGGCCCGTGTCGAACGCCAGGAGGTCCGCGCCGTCGCCCCGGCGCGGCACGACGCTGAAGTTCGCGATGCCGCCGATGTTGAGGAGCGCTCGCGGCCCGTCCGACCGGGCGAAGAGGAGGCGGTCGGCACGCGGGACGAGAGGCGCCCCTTCGCCGCCGGCGGCCACGTCGCGCGAGCGGAAGTCCGCGATCACGGGCACGCGGAGCCGCTCGGCGATGGCGGCCGGGCTCCCGAGCTGGAGCGTGGCGCGCCGCGGCTCATGCCAGATGGTCTGGCCGTGCGAGGCGACGAACGCGACGTCGCCCGGCGCGGTGGCCGCACCCTGGAGGAGCGCCTCCACCGCGTCGGCGAACCACGCGCCGAGGTCAGCGTGGAGGAGCGCAAGGTCCCGGGGCCCGCCCCCTTCGACCGCGGCGGCGAGGCGCGCGCGCTGCGCGTCGTCGTACGGGTGCGTCCGGTGGGCGATGAGGATAGCGCGGATGTCGTGGGGTGCGGGCTCCTCGATGCGGACCAGCGCCACGGTCACGCCGTCGAGCGAGGTGCCCGACATCGCGCCCACGGCGAGGAGCGGCGCACGCGGGTCAGCGGCGGCCGCCACTGTCCTCCATCGCCCCGGGCCGCGGCGACGCCGGCGGCGCGCCGACGGCCTTCCGGACGAAGCCGCCGCTCTCCTCGAGGAGCTGCTCGGCCTCCTCCTTCGAAACACCGCGGCGCAGCATTACGATCGCCGTCTTCACCTTCCCGTCGGCCGCGGCGATGGCAGCGCGCGCCGCTTCGCGGTCCACACCGACGACCTCCATCAGGATCCGCTCGCCCCGGTCGCGGAGCTTGTCCGCCGCCGAGACGAGGTCCACCATCAGGTTCCCGTAGGCGCGCCCCGTCCGGATCATCGCGCCGGTCGTCACGGCATTGAGGACGAGCTTGGTGGCCGTCCCCGCCTTGAGGCGCGTGGAGCCGGTGAGCGCTTCCGGGCCCACCTTCGGCAGGATGGCGAGGTCCACGTTGAGGAGCAGGTCCTTCGGCGGGTCCGAGCAGGCGAGGAGGATCGTCGCAGCCCCGCGGGCGGCGGCGCGGCTCAGCGCGCCGCGGACGAAGGGCGTCGTCCCGCTCGCGGCGATCCCGAAGACGACGTCGTGCGCGGCGACCTGCCGCTCCTCCACCGCGTCGCCGCCGGCGTCGAACTCGTCCTCGGCGCCCTCCATGCTCCGGATCAGCGCCGCGGCGCCGCCGGCGATGATCCCCACCACCAGCGAGGGGGGCGTGCCGAAGGTCGGCGGGCACTCCGAGGCGTCGAGCACGCCGAGCCGGCCGCTCGTCCCGGCCCCGACGTAGAGGAGACGGCCCCCCGACCGGAAAGCGTGCTCGACGAGATCGATCGCTCTCGCCACGTCGTGGCGGACCGCCCACACCGCCTCGGGTACCCGGCGGTCCTCGCGGTTCAGCAGCTCGACGATGTCGAGCGGCGTGGCGAGGTCGATCTCCTCGGTGGCGGGGTTCCGCTGCTCGGTGAGCCGCGGGTCGCGGAAGCTGGAGGGGTCCGTCATCGGGTCGCGGCAATCTACGGCCCGACCAGAGGGGGGGCAACGCGGCGGCGGCGCCGTGGCGGTCTTCGTCCTTCGGGACCGCGAGCTGGCGCAGATCGCCCAGTTCCTGAGCGTGGCGCTGAACCGCAAGACGCTGAGCGAGTTTCCCGACTTCGACGTCACCCCCCTCGCCGCTGTGCGACTGGCGCCGCATTCCCGCGGCGCGTAGCGTTGATGCCATGAGGCGCACCCTCCGGCTGGTCCCGTTCGCCCTCCTCACCGCCCTGCTCGCCGGCTGCGGACGCCACGCCGGCACCATACTGCCCGCGGGGTGGCGCTACGCGTCGCCGCCGGCCCCGGTGGTGGGCCAGCACGCGATGGTGGTGAGCGAGCACCCGCTCGCGAGCGAGGTCGGCGCCGAGATCCTGCGCCGGGGCGGGAACGCGATCGACGCGGCGGTGGCGGTGGGCTTCGCGCAGGAGGTCGTGAACCCGCGCGCCGGGAACATCGGCGGCGGGGGCTTCCTGATGTACCGCCAGACGAACGGCGAGGCGTTCGCGCTCGACTACCGCGAGACGGCGCCCGCGGCGGCGTCCCGCGACATGTACCTCGACTCACTCGGCAACCTCACCGACCGGAGCGTCATCGGCGCGCTGGCGGCCGGCGTGCCCGGCGCCGTAGCGGGGCTATGGGAGATGCACCGGCGCTTCGGGCACCTGCCGTGGCGCGACCTGGTGGCGCCCGCCATCGCGCTGGCGCGCGGCCACGTCGTGGACTCGGCCCGCGCCGCCGTCATCCGGCGGAACCGCGAGGGGCTCGAGCGCTTCCCGAGCAGCGCGGCGATCTACCTCCCCGGCGGCCAGCCGCCGGCCCCGGGAGACACCCTCCGCCAGAACGACCTCGCCCGCACCCTGGAACGCATCGCCGAGCAGGGCGCCGACGGCTTCTACCGGGGGGAGACCGCCGACCTCCTCGTCGCCCAGATGCGCCGCAGCGGCGGCATCATCACGAAGGCGGACCTCGCGGGCTACCACGCCATCTGGCGCGAGCCAGTGGTGACGACGTACCGCGGATGGCGGATCCTCGCGATGCCGCCCTCCTCGAGCGGCGGCGTGACCCTCACCGAGATCCTCAACATCCTCGAGGGCTATCGCCTGCCGGCGTTCGGCACGGCGAAGCTCATGCACCTCGAGATCGAGGCGATGCGCCGCGCCTTCACCGACCGGAACCGCTACCTTGGCGACCCGGCGTTCGTCAGCATGCCCCTCGACCGCCTCACCAGCAAGACGTACGCGACCGAACTGCGCGGCGGCATCAGCGGCAGCCGCGCCACCCCGTCGAGCGCCATGCCGGCCGTGGTCGAAGGGAACAACACCACCCACTACTCGATCGTGGACCCCCAGGGCAACGCCGTCGCCATCACGACGACCCTCAACGACAACTTCGGGTCCAAGGTCGCCGTCGGCGGCGCCGGGTTCCTCCTCAACGACGAGATGGACGACTTCGCGGCGAAGCCGGGCGCGCCGAACATGTTCGGCCTGGTGCAGGGCGAGGCGAACGCCATCCAGCCGGGGAAGCGGATGCTCTCGGCGATGACGCCGACCATCGTCCTGAACCCGCAGGGGCGCCTCGAGCTGGTCGTCGGCGCGCCCGGCGGCCCGACGATCATCACCGCCGTGTTCCACGTCATCTCGAACGTGATCGACCACGACATGTCCCTGGCCGATGCCATCTATGCCCCGCGCATCCATCACCAGGCGCTCCCCGACTCGCTGCAGTGGGAGCCGGACGGCATTGCGCCGGACCAGCGGCGGAAGCTGGAGGCGATGGGCCACGTCCTCCGCGTGCGACCCGGCTATATGGCGCTGATCAACGCCATCCGCGTCACGCCCCAGGGCATCGAGGGCGTGTCGGACCCGCGCACCCTGGGCGCGGCGGTGGGATTCTGAGGGACGAGAGCGCAGCGGCACCGACGCACCGCCAAACTCGCGTACCATCGTACCGGCGTACCATCGCACGGGCGCACCACACCTCTGGAGCACCGATGAAGCGCGCAGTCCTCCTCTCCGCCCTCGCTGCGGCCATCGCCGCCGCCCCGGTCGCCGCCCAGCAGCGCCGGCCCCTCGACGTCCGGACGTTCCTGTCGTTCGACAAGCCGTCCGAGCCCGCGATCTCCCCCGATGGCCGGTGGGTGGCGTACACCGTCACCACGACCGACGTGGATGCGAACCGCCGCCGTCAGGACCTCTTCCTCCAGGGCGCGGACAGCGCCGCGGCTCGCAAGATCAGCGTGGACTCTCTCGGCGGGCACAGCGCGCGCTGGTCGCCCGACGGGCGGCAGCTCGCCTACATCAGCGCCCGCGGGACGCCGCAGGTGTGGGTCTACGACGTCGCGACGCGCCGGAACCGCCAGGTCACGACCCTCTCGACCGGCGCCGACGGCGTGATCTGGTCGCCGACCGGGCGGATGCTCGCCTTCGTGTCCGCCGTCTACCCCGGCTGTGCCGACGACCCCTGCAACCGCCGCAGCGCCGCCGAGGCCGATGCGCGGCCGAGCAAGGGGCGCATCATCGATCACCTCCTGTACCGGCACTGGAACACCTGGGACGACGGCACCCGCAGCCACCTCTTCGTCGTACCCGCGGCGGGCGGAACGGCGCGGGACCTCCTCGTCGGCTGGCCGTGGGACACCCCGGTCCCGCCCTTCGGCGGCTCGGCCGACTACGCCTGGAGCCCCGACGAGCGCGAGCTGGCCTTCACGACGAAGGTCGGCAACGACCAGGCGTGGACCACGAACAACGACGTCTACACGGTGGCCGTCGCCGGCGGCGCGCCGGTCAACCAGACCGCCGGGATGAACGGCGCCGAAGGGACGCCGTCGTACTCCCCGGACGGCCGCTACCTCGCCTTCCTCTCGCAGGAGCGGGCCGGCTTCGAGTCCGATCGGCAGCGGCTGATGGTGAAGGACCGCCAGAGCGGTCAGGTGCGCGAGGTGACGCACAACTGGGACTACTCCATCGGCGAGTACCTCTGGATGCCCTCGAGCGACGGCTTCTGGGCCATCGCCGAGAAGCGCCAGCGCGAGATCATGTTGCACATCGTCTTCCAGACGGGCGACGTCCACCAGGTCCTCACCGACATGGATCCCGGCCAGCTCGCCGCCGCCGTCTCGCCGGCCCAGGCGACGCTGGCCTTCGTCTCCGATGCGATCAACCGGCCCGCGGAGATCTACACCTGGGTCGTGGACCACGTGCACCCGCCGCGGCAGTTCACGCACCTCACGGACGCGCGGGTGGCGGGCCTCGCCATGAACCCGGCCCGGGAGTTCGGGTGGATCGGCGCCGGCGGCGACAGCTGTTTCGGCCTCCTCCTGATGCCGCCGAACTTCGACGCCGCGCGGCACTATCCGACGGTGATCCT
>JBEKGT010000090.1:0-7645 GCA_050012655.1 Gemmatimonadales bacterium
CCGGAGGAGCCGGGTGAGGCGCCGGCGGCGCTGCCGCGCGGCACGGAGACGGTGCTGGTCGTGGAGGACGAGGAGGCGCTCCGGGCCTTCGCGCGGCGGGCCTTGGAGAAGCACGGCTACGCGGTGCGCACCGCGGCCGACGGCTTCGAGGCGCTCGACGTCCTGGCGGCGGAGGGCGCGGCGGTGGCGCTCGTGGTGACCGACATGGTGATGCCGCGGATGGGCGGGCCGCAGCTCGAGCGGGCGATGCGGGAGCGGGGCTACGCGGTGCCGGTCCTCTTCACCAGCGGGTACGCCGCGCGCACCGCCGACGAGCAGCGGCTGCGGGACGGCGGCGTGCCGTTCCTCGCCAAGCCGTGGACGGTGGCCGACCTGCTGCGGAAGGTGCGGGAGGTGCTCGACGCGCGGCGGGCCTGACGCCGCGCCGCTTCAGCCCGTGCCCCTCCCCGCGTCCGGCCGTTCCTCCAGGACCGCCCGCATCGCGTGCACCAGCGTGTCGTACCCGTAGGGCTTCTGCACGAAGGTGACGTGCTGGTGCTCGGCGAAGCGGGGCAGGACCTCGTGCTCGGTGTACCCGCTCGAGACGATCACCGGCAGCGCGGGCCAGTGGCGCCGCATCTCGGCACAGGTCTGCTCGCCGTCCATGTCGGGCATCGTGAGGTCCAGGAGCACCGCGCGGACCTGCCCGCCGCGCTCGTGCAGGAGCTGGAGCGCGCGGCGCCCGCCGCCCGCCGCCAGCACTTCGAAGCCCATCCGCTGGAGCATCCGGCGGCTCGTGGCCAGCACCGTCTCCTCGTCATCCACCACCAGCACGGCGCCGGTGGCCCTCCAGGGGTGGGGGCCCGACACGCGGCGCGCGTCGGCCGGCGCGCTGCGGACGGATGCGGGGAGGAGGACGCGGAAGGTCGTGCCGTGCCCCGGCTGCGAGTCGATGCGCAGGGCACCCCGATGGCCGCGCACGATCCCCAGGGCGGCCGCGAGGCCGAGCCCGCGGCCGGCGAACTTGGTCGAGAAGAACGGCTCGAAGATCCGGTCGCGCACCTCGGGCGTCATCCCGGATCCGCTGTCCGCCACCTCGACATAGACGTACGTGCCGGCGGCGAGGGTCTCGCCGAGCACGTACTCCCCCAGTGCCTTCGCGTCGCAGTCGGTCGCGCCGACGCGGACCGCAATGACGCCGCTGGCGTCGCCGATCGCCTCGGCGGCGTTCAGGATCAGGTTCATCACCACCTGGCGGATCTGCGCGACATCCACGTCCACCGCCGGCACGCCGCCGGCGAACTCGTAGCGGAGGACGTTCTTCTTCGAAATCGAGACCTCGAGGAGGGAGCCCATCTCCTTGACCAGCTGCGGGAGCTCGATGGTCTCGACGACGAACCGCCCCCGGCCGGAGTAGGCGAGCATCTGCTTGGTGAGGTCGGCGGCGCGCCGCGCGCCGGCGAGCACCTGCTCGAGCGGATGTCGGGCTGCGGAGCCGGAAGGGAGCTCGAGGAGCGCGAGGTCCGCGTTGCCAAGGATCCCGCTGAGCAGGTTGTTGAAGTCGTGTGCGATGCCGCCCGCGAGCACGCCGAGGCTCTCGAGCTTCTGCGTTTGTTGGAGCTTCTCGGCGAGGCCCCGCTCCCGCTCGTCGGCCTGCCGGCGGGCGGTGATGTCGAGCGCGATCACCTGGACGCCCGTGAGGCTGCCGTCGCGGTCGCGGAGCGGCTGCCACTTCGAGAGGAACCAGCGGCGCGCGCCGGAGAGCCGGACCTTGTCCTCGAACTCCCGCGGCTCGCCGGTGCGCACCACCTCCTCGAGCCGTGCCGCGAAGACGGTGACGTCGAAGGCGGCCTTCGCGCCGTGCACCGACCTGCCGATGAACTCCGCCGGCGCGCCTCCCGCCAGCGCCGCGCCGATGGCATTGACGTGCAGGATCGTGCCGGTCGGGTCGAAGAAGGCGATGCCCGCGCCCGCGCCTTCCACGAGGAGGCGGTTCATGGCCTCGCTCGCCCGTAGCGCGTCCTCGGCCACGTGCTGCAGCGTCACGTCCCGCGCCAGCGCCACGAAGCTCCGGTCGCTCGCGCCCGCCGCGCCTCGCCGCGACACCGACAGCTCGAACCAGCGCCGCCCGCCGGCGAGGTCGAGCGCGTACACGCTGCCGTAGTGCGCCCCGGTGCGCTCTGCGTCGTCGATCGCCTCGGTGATCACTCCCATGGCGTCCGCCGGCAGCACGTCCGTCACCGGCTGGCCCACGAACCGCTCGGGGCTCGCGTAGAGCAGCTCCTGGTGCGGGGCGTGGAAATCGGTGATCCGCCGGTCGGCATCCATCACGAAGAGGAGGTCGGGGAGCGCGCGCAGGGTGCCCTCGAGGCGGTCGCGCGCCGCGCGCTGCTCCTCCTCCGCCCGCACCCGCTCGGTCACGTCGCGGATGATCGCCCAGACGACCCGCCGTCCTCCGAGGATGATGACGCCATCCGAGATGTCCGCCAGGAAGACGGAGCCGTCCTTGCGCCGGCTCCGCCGCCGCACCTTCACCTGCTGGCCCGGTTCGCGGAGGCCCGCGAAGACCAGTCGCGACTGCTCCGGCTCGTCGCTCAAGTCGATCGCGGTGAGCGAAGCGAGTTCCGAGTGGCTGTAGCCGTAGAGCTGCACGAACGCCTCGTTCGCGTCCAGGACATGGCTCGTATCGGTGTCGTAGAGGGCGATGGCGTCCACGCTGGCCGAGAAGAGCGCCCGGAACTTCTCCTCGCTCGACCGGATCGCCTCTTCCGCCACCCGGCGGTCGGTGACGTCCTCGCCGAGGCAGGCGAGCGCGGCGAACTCGCCCATCGTCGTGCGCAGGATCGTGTGGCTCCACGCCACCAGGCGCCGCGCGCCGTCCCGCGTGACGAGCGCGTGCTCGTAATGTGCCGGGGCGGTGCCGGTCCGCACCGCGCGGGCGAGGACCGCGTCCACGATGGGGCGGGAGTCGGCGGGGACGCAGCGCTCGAGCCATGGGGCGTCCAGCACGTCCTCGCGGCGCCAGCCGGTGCGCGCCAGGAACGCGTCGTTGCAGTAGGCCACCCGGCCGTTGGCCCGCACGATGACCGCGAGGAGGTCCAGGTGGTCGAGGAGGTCCCGCAGACGCGTCTCGGCGGTATGGACGGTCTGCTCCGCGAGTTTGCGCCGGGTGATCTCACGCGTGGCGATCAGCAGCCGGTCGGTGCGTCCCTCGCGGGCCACGGGGGCGAAGCGCGCCCACCACCAGGTGACGCTGCCGTCCGGCGCGGGCGCGCGGACCTCGAGGTCGATGGACTGCCCCGACGCCCAAGCGTGCGCGAGGGCGTCGGCGACAGCGGCGCGCTCCTCCGGCACCACCAGCTCCTCGATCCGCATCCCCGTGACGTTCTCGGGCTCGTAGCCGGGGCGGAGCCGGTTCACGTACCGGATGACGCCTGTCCGGTCGAGCTCGAGGATCAGGTCCGGGACGTTGTCGAGCACCGAGCGTAGCCGCGCCTCGGAGGTGCGCAGCTGGTCCTCGAGGCGCGAGCGGTCGGAGATGTCCCGCGCCGAGCCGACGAGGAGCCGTTCCCCGCCCAGCACGATCACGCTCACCTGCGTCTCGGCGGGGAATGTCGTGCCGTCCTTGCGGCGGTTCCTCAGCTCGAGGCGGGCTGCGCCCTCCGGCCCCAGTGCCGCCAGTCGCTCGCGCAGCGGCGGTCCCTCGGTGGGGGCGCCCAGGTCGTCGATGCGGAGGCGGAGGATCTCCTCCCGCGGGTAGCCGTGGGCCCGGCACGCCGCCGCGTTCGCATACCGGATGCGCCCCGCGAGATCGAACACCACCACGGCGTCGCCCGCCGCGTCGAGGACCGCCCCGAGGTCGGGGAGGTCCGCGCGCGCGACGCCATCGGATGTGGCGGTCTTCTTCCTCGGAGGCATCACGGTCCTCGGTGGTACGCGGGTCTAAGCTGCGCCGCAGCGGCCAGGCGTGGCAAGCGCCGGCTACGGGTTGTAGATGACGCCGGACCGCCGACGGTACAGCTCGAGCACCGCGCGCGCCTCGTCGCGGCACACGCCGCGCACGAATGCGATGCCGCGTTGGCGCAGGTAGTCGTACGACGCCGGGAAGACCGGCCCTTCGTCGAACTTGAGCGCCGTCGCGTCCTCGCGCGCCGCGCCGCACACCACCCGCTTCACTCCGCTCCACAGGATGGCGCCGAGGCACATCGCGCACGGGTCGCAGGACGTCACGAGCTCGTGCGTCGGGAGTCCGGCGGCGGCGAGGGAGAAGGTGCCGAGCCGCTGCTGGGCCAGCATCACGGCGACGATCTCCGCATGGAGGACCGCGTTGGAGAGCCGCACGACGCTGTTCATCCCCACCGCCATGAGGCGACCGCTGGCGGCCTCGAGGACCGCGGCGCCGAACGGGCCGCCTGTGCCGCGCGCCACGTTCTCCTGCGCGAGGCGCACGGTGAGGCGTACCTTCTCCTCGTCGGTGGCGTAGCGCCGCTCCCAGTCCACGGCGCCCGCCGCCCACTCGGGGAGGGCGATGCGCACCTCGCCCGGCGCTCCCGCGGCCGGACCGACGCTCATGCGGAGGCGCTCTCCCGGGTCCTGGTCATGCGGCGGCGAGGCTCCCTACAGGTCGTAGTAGAGTTCGACTTCGTAGGGATGCGGCCGGTTGAGCACGTCGCGCTCCTCCCGCCGCTTCTGCGCGATCCACCGCTCGATGAGGTCGGCGCTGAACACGCCGCCCTCCAGCAGGAAGGCGTGGTCCGCCTCCAGCGCGTCCACCGCTTGGCCGAGCGAGGTGGGCAGGGCCCGGATCGAGGCGCGCTTCTCCGGCCCCCAGGCGAAGATGTCCTCGTCCACCGGCCCGAACCCGAGCGCTGTCGGGTCCATCTTCTTCCGGATGCCGTCGAGGCCGGCCAGCAGCTGCGCCGCCACCGCGAGGTACGGATTGCCCGTCGCGTCGGGGGGCCGGAACTCGATCCGCGTGCTCTCCGGCCGGTTCGCATACTTGGGGATCCGGATCGCCGCGCTCCGGTTCCCGATCGAGTAGATGGCACTGACCGGCGCCTCGAAGCCGGGGATGAGGCGGCGGTAGGAGTTGGTCGAGGCGTTCGTCCACGTCATCACCGCGCCCCCGTGCGCCAGCAGCCCGGCGATGAACTGCCGTCCCGTCTCGCTCAGGCACCCGTACCCGGCGGCGTCGTAGAAGACGTTCGTGGGCCCCTGCCAGAGGCACTGGTGGAAGTGCATCCCGGAGCCCGCCTCCCCATGCAGCGGCTTGGGGAGGAAGGTGGCCGTCATCCCGAGCTGGATGGCCGTCATCCGCACCACGTACTTCACCAGGAGGATGGCGTCGGTAGCCTGCGCGAGCGGCAGGAGCGGGATCTCGATCTCGCACTGGCCGGGGCCGCCCACCTCGTGGTGGTGGTACTTCACCTCCACGCCCATGTCGTCGAGCAGCATGGAGATCCGGGTGCGGGCGTTGTGCAGATGGTCGTGCGGGGGGATCGCGTGATAGCCGCCGTGCGCGGGGATGGTGTAGCCGCTCCCCAGCTCGCGGCTGTGCCAGGCGCCCTCTGCCGACTCGACCCGGTAGCTCGCCGTGTTCTGCGCGTTCTCGAACGCCACGCCGTCGAACAGGTAGAACTCGAACTCGGGACCCCACACGCTGCGGTCGGCCCCGCCGGTGCCCCGCAGGAACGCCTCGGCGCGCCGGGCGATGTTGCGCGGGTCGTAGGGGAACGGCTGGCGGGTGTCGGCCTCGAAGGTCTGGGCGATGAAGGAGAGCGTCGGCACCTCGTAGAACGGGTCCACGAAGCCGGCCTCGAGGTCGGGCTGGAGCACCATGTCGCCGGCGCTCACCGTCTTGAACCCGACGCTCGAGCCGTCGAAGCCGATGCCCCGTTCGATCTGGGAAGGCGTGAAGCGGTGCGAAGGGAGCGTCACGTGGTGCCAGCGCCCCCACAGGTCGCAGAACTTGAGGTCCACCATCGCGATCCCGTGATCGCGGATGAAGGCGGCGGCGTCGTCGTAGGAGCGGAAGATCATCGTCTGAGCCTCAAGGAGGGGGCCGGCCGGGCCGGCCGCGCGCGCCCCGGACCGTTCACAGGGTGGATGTCGAGTCACCGCACAAGCTATACCACCCGCGGCCGCGCTGACAGGAGCCGGCGCGGGGCGCCGCCCCGCGCGAACGAGCGGCGCCGCGGCCCCGGACGCGGAACGCCCGCCCCGGGGACATCCAGGAGCGGGCGTTCGGTCGGGCCACCGGTGCGACTAGCGGTGTGGCGGGCCGTGCCCGAGGCCCGGGTTGATCAGGATCTCGCCTCGCCGGGTCACCACGGCCCCGCGCAGCGTGGCGTGGGGGTCGAAGACGAGGACGACGACGCTCGCCCCCTCCGGGAGGGAGAAGCCCGCCATCGTCGGGATCGCCTGCTTCGGGCCGGGCGGCAGCGTGACCGCGTAGCCGACGTGCGGCTGCAGGGTCACCCCGCTGTCGGTGGCGATCGCCGTGTTGAAATAGATGGTGGCGCTGCTGACGATGAGCTGTGCCGCCCGGTAGTTGCCGGCGGGCACCGTGCCTGCGGCCAGCTGGAGTCCGTTCACCGTGTCCGTCGGCAGGTTCATCAGGTCGAGGTGACCGCTGCCCACCACGTCGAGGCTATACCAGTCCTCCGGCAGCTTCCCCCAGCCGAGGGTGTCGCGGAGCGCGGTGCTGTCCCGCTGATGCAGCGAGTCGCGGATGCCGCCGGGACCGAAGGGGAAGTGCAGGCGGCCGTCGAACCCCGGGTCGGAAAGGCCGCCGGGGCCGACGGGGCCGCCGCCCAGGCGCTTCACGATGCTGTCCGCGCCGGGCGGGCCCCACGGCTCGCCGGCGTGCCGCAACGCGAGCAGCGACTCGGGCAGCACGTCCACGCTCGTCACAGCGACGATCAGTGAATCCACCTTCGAGGCGTCGATGAACCCGGGTGGGCCGCCGCTGTCCTCCGAGAGGCTGAGCGACGCCGAGGCGAGCGAGGACACGGTGCCTTGGCTGATCGCGATCCTGGTCTGCGCGGCGTTGGCCGCCTGTCGCGTCGAGTCGATGCTGCACCCCGCCGCGACCACGACTACCGCGGCCACCGCGCCCCACGCGAGTCCCTCCCATCGTGTGAACCGCATCGTGCCTGCCCTCCGTGTTGTCCGTCCCCGGCGGGTCGCCGGATACGGGCGGCCCCTGCCGCCCCGTCGGTGAAGGGACCGGCCGTGCGCCGGGAAAGTAACGCGCCCGCCTCGGCACCCGCTTGCAGGGCCGGCGGCCGGGTGCGTGGCACAACCGGTGTATGGCGCCGGCGCCCCGCGCGTTACCTTCGACCCCGTGAGCGCGTCCCTTGGAGCAGGGAAGGCGGAGGCCGCCGACGGGGTGGTGGTGCGCCGGGTGCTGGCGGGAGACGTCGAGGCCTACCGGATCCTGGTGGAGCGGTATCGGCGGGCGTACGGCCGGTATGCCGTCGCGCTGCTGCGGGACCCGGATGCCGCCGCCGATGCGCTGCAGGAGGCCTTCATCAGGGCGTACGAAGGCCTCGCGGGATGCCGGGCTCCGGACCGGTTCGGTGCGTGGTTCTTTCGGATCCTCCAGAACCAGTGCCGGAACGCGCTGGCGTGGACGAAGGAAACGGTGGAGGCGGAGCGGGCGGGG
>JBEKGT010000091.1:0-7625 GCA_050012655.1 Gemmatimonadales bacterium
GGATGACGGTGCGCTCCGGCATCGCGGCGGGTTCGATGGGGACCACGTCGGCGAGCGGCTCGCGCGAGAGGACGAAGCCGCCCACGTGGATGGAGCGGTGGCGTGGGAGGTCGTGGAGGCCGCGCACCACCTCGGCCAGCATGCGGACGCGGTGGTCGGCGGGGTCGAGGCCGGCGGCCGCGGCGCCCCCGCCCAGCAGGTGCTCCGCGGTGGCGCGCGCGCTGGAACGGTCGGCCTCGTCGGCGAGGCGCTCCCCCTGCTGCATCGAGAAGCCGAGGACGCGGGCGGCGTCGCGCACGGCGGAGCGGCCGCGGAAGGAGATGGCCTCGCACACCATCGCGGCGTGGTCGCGGCCGTAGCGGCGGTAGACGTACTGGATGACCTGCTCGCGGTCGCGGTGGGCGAAGTCGACGTCGATGTCGGGGGCCTCGCGGCGGTCCTCGGAGAGGAAGCGCTCGAAGAGCAGCTCCATCCCGATGGGGTCCACGGCGGTGATGCCGAGGCAGTAGCAGACGGCGGAGTTCGCGGCGGAGCCGCGCCCCTGCGCGAGGACGCCGAGGCGGTTCGCCTCCCGCACGATGTCCCAGACGATGAGGAAGTAGCCGGCGAGGCCGAGCCGCCGGATGACGTCCAGCTCGTGGCGGATCTGCTGCCGGTGCCGCTCCGTGAGGCGCTCGCCGTAGCGTTCCCGCGCGCCGGCGCCGACGAGGGAGGCGAGGTAGTCGTCGGCGCTGACGCCCGGCGGCGTGGGAAAGGCGGGGAGCGCGGGGGTGAGCTGGCCCATCCGGAAAGCGCAGCGCTCCGCGACGTCGAGGGTGGCGGCGAGGCCCTCCGGGTAGTGCCGCCAGCGGTGCGCGATGCGCTCGGGGTGTTTGAGGTACCACTCGCCGCTGGGGCGCAGGAGCGTCCCTGCCGCGTCGAGGGTGGTGCTGTGGCGGAGGCAGGTGAGGACGTCGTGGACGAGGCGGCCCTTGGGGGTGGCATAGTGCACGTCGTTGGTGACGAGCCACGGGAGATCGAGGGCGCCGGCGAAGGCGATGAGATCGGGCACCACCGCGCGCTCGCTCGAGAGGGAGTGGTCCCAGCACTCGACGGCGACGTTCCCGCCGAACGCTTCGGCCAGCCAGCCGAGCCGCGCGCGGGCGAGCGCCTCGTCGCCGCGGGCGAGGAGCTGCGGCACCTCGCCGTGAGGGCAGCCGGTGAGGCAGAAGAGGCCCTCGGCGTGGCGCGCGACGTCGTCCCATGTGACCGAGGGGGCGCCGCGCTCGCCGCTCCGCGCCAGGGTGACGAGGCGGGAGAGGTTGCGGTAGCCGGCGCCGGTCATGGCGAGGAGGGTGAGGTGGGAGGTGTCCTCGCCGCGGCGGCCGTGCGCGGTCGCGTCGTTGGCGACCGTCAGTTCCGCGCCGACGATCGCGGCGACGCCGTGCTCGGTGCCCGCCTCCGCCCAGCGCACCACGCCGCCGAGGTCGTCGTGGTCGGTGAGGGCGACGGCGCGCGTGCTGACCGCAGCGGCCCGCCGCATGAGGTCCTCGGGGGTCGAGGCGCCATCGAGGAGGGAGAACCCCGAGTGGCAGTGGAGTTCCGCGTAGTCAGCGGACACGGGGCCGCGCCCGCCGGCGCTCAGTCCCACCACCCCTCCACGAACCACTGGCGTGAGACGGCGGCGCGGAAGAGGAGCCAGAGCGCGCCGTCGGCGGTGCGCGCCGAGTAGTAATCGCGCGGGCCGGGGGCGCCGCCGGCATCGCCCTCGGGCGATCCTGCAGCGGCCACCCACCAGCGGGGCGCGAGGCGCTCGGGGCCGCTCCACGCCGTGACGTCGTGCCACGTCTCGCCATGGCGGAACGCCTCGAGGCCGGTGCGGCCGAGACGGACGCGGACCGGCTCGGGGCCGTGGAGGAGGCGGAGCGCGGCGGCGGCCGGGGGCTCGGACGGCGTCTCGAGCGTGAGCGCGGGCGCTGCGTCGCGGGGGAACGGCGGGCTCCGGCCGTCGGACGGCTCGCTGCGCTCGCACGGCGCCGGCCGTCGCCCGGCGTCCCCCCGCTCCTTGCGCCCATCGGCCGCCACGCCGGTGCGCCGGCGCGCTAGCGCGTCGGCGGATTCATCCGTCCGCCACGCCCCGGCGTCGTGCGGCAGATGACCATCGCACGCGACCGGGGTCGCCACCGCATCGGTGCCCTCGCTGCCGCGGATGCGGTCGAAGGCGGCGGCGAGGGCGGCGGGATCGGCCCAGCGGGGCGCGAGGAGGTCCCCCTGCTCGCCCGATGCGGCGACGGTGACGGCGGCGCGGACCGCGAGCGCGGTGACCGGCTCGGGGAGCGTCCAGTCGTCGAACACGGCGCGGCAGTGGTCGAAGAGGGAGCTCTCGTGCGACGTGGGCCGCGCGGGGCGGACCGCCTTCTCGGCGAGGGAGCCGTCGTCGAGGGTGAGGGTGAGCGCGATCTCGCGGGCGGCGAGCCCCTTGGCGCGCAGGGCGGCGCCGAGGGAGGCGAGGGCGCCCTTGAGGACGAAGAGGAGCGGCTCCGCCGAGGCGACGGGGCTCCCGAGGTCGCAGGCGACGGCGGGGAGCGTGTCGTCGCGCGGCGCGCTCGGGCCGCGGGTGTCGAGGCCGCGGGCGAGGCGGTGCAGTGCGAGCCCCTCGGGGCCGAAGCGCGACTCGATCTCGTCGGCGTCGAGCGCGGCGAACTGGCCCGCGGTCCGCAGGCCGAGCGCGTGGCAGGTCTCTGCGAGGTCCTCGCCGGGTTCGAGGAGAGCGAGGGGGAAGGGCGCGAGGAACGCGGCGTCGCCACGCGGCGGCACGAGGACCGGTGTGGCAGCCGCGCGCCTGAACGTCGCCGCGTACGCCGCGATGGCGGAGTCGGCGACGCCGGCGCGCGCGCGCGCGAAGCCGAGCGCACCCGTGATGCGCACGAGCCGCCGGGCGAGCTTCGCTTCGCTGCCGAGCCCCGCCGCGTCCACCCACCAGAGGCCTGCCTCGCCACCCCCCTCCACCAGCGCACCGACGCACCGACGCACCGACGCGCCGCCCGCCCACGCCACGCGCGGGCTCGCGGCGAGGAGCGCCGTCGTCACCTCGAGGGCGGCGAGCGCGAGCTGCTCGCCGTCCCACGGGAGCGCCGTGAGGTCGGCGGTCAGCGCCCGCGCCTCGGCGAGCGCCATCCCGCGGGTCACGCCGCGGCGCCGGGCTTCGCGGCTCAGCGCGACGACGCGCGGCTTGCCGGCGACGTCGGCGACGAGGGCGAGAGGCGGCGGCTCAGCGGGCGGGCCAGTCGGGCTGGGCGGCGCGCTGGCGCTGGCCGCGTCCGCCGAGACTCCGCCGCCCGGCCGCCGGCTCGCCGCGCCGGTCGCGAACCGCCCAATGCGGACGCAGGCGATGCGGCAGGGGAGCACCGACGGACACCTCGGCGGCGCGCGGGGCGCCGCCCTTCTCGATCGTGACACGCACCGTGCGCGGCCCGGGCCAGGCGGCCCCGGAACCGGGCACGGCGGGGATGAAGCCGGAAGCGGACGCGCGGACCGCGAGGCGCAGCGCCGCGCCGAAGGTGGCGTCGGCTCCCGCCCCCCGCACCACCAGCACCGCGTCCTTGTCCCGCGCCAGGCGCTGGAGGCGCACGGCGACCGGGCGCGCAGGCGCGCTCGCCTGGTCCACCACCACGAGGCCGAAGGCGCCGGTGCGCAGCAGCACGTCGGCGCACCACCATGCGCTCTCGGTGCCCCGCGGGCGGATCACCCAGAAGGGGCCGAGGCCCGCGAGGTGCGCCGCCGCCTGCGGGGCGAGGGTGCGTGCCGCGTCCACGAACGCCACCCCTTCGTCGGCGCGCAGCGTCGTCTCGGCGAGGGCGAGGAGGAGCGCCGTGCCGCCGCCGCCGAGGGGCGCGTCGCAGGCCGTGATCTGCCCGCGCGGCAGCCCCATCGGCAGCATCCCGTCGAGCGCGGGGACGCCGAAGGCGAGCCCCCGGCGCGCGGCGGGAATGAACCGCTGGAGCCGCTCGGGGAGGACGATGTGGAGTTGCGGGAGGGTCATGGCTATGCTTTCCCGATGCGTTCATCCGCGACAATCGCCGCGCTCCTCCTGGTGTGCTCCGCCCCGCTCGCCGCGCAGCAGCCCGCCCGCGGCGCCCCGCTCCCCCGTGCCGCCACCGCGCGGCCCGCGCGCGCCGCCACGAGCACCGCCGTCACTCCTGCCGAAGTGGCCCGCCTCCTCGGCGTCCTCTCCGACGATTCCCTCGAGGGCCGCGACACCGGGAGCCGGGGGAGCGCCGCCGCGGCGCGCATCATCGCCGCCGAGCTCGGCGCCGCGGGCCTCCGGCCGGCGGGGGATTCCGGCTACTTCCAGCGCGTGGCCCTCGCGCGGACGACCGTCACCGTCCAAGGCCAGCCGCGCCGCCGGTTCGCGCTCCTTCCCGACCTCGCCGCGCGCGACACCGTGGCCGCCGAAGGTCGCCTCCCGTTCGCGGCGGTGAACGTCGTAGGCATCCTGCCGGGCGGCGACCCGCAGCTCCGGGACGAAGTCGTCGTGATCACCGCGCACTACGACCACCTCGGCATCGGCCGGCCGGTGAACGGCGACTCGATCTACAACGGCGCCGATGACGACGCCTCGGGCACGGTGGCGGTGCTCGTTCTTGCGCGGCTCCTCGGCCGCCAGCGGCCGGCACTGAAGCGCACCGTCGTCTTCCTCCTCGTGACGGGCGAGGAGCGCGGGCTGCTCGGCACCCGCTGGTACCTCGACCACCCTGTCGTGCCCCTCGACCACACCGCCGCGAACCTCAACGTCGAGATGATCGCCCGGGCCGACTCCCTGGCCGGCGGCCCCGGCAAGGCGTGGCTCACCGGCTTCGACCGCTCGACGATGGGCGCGATGCTCCGCGCAGAGGGCATCCCCATCGTGCCCGACCCGCGCCCCGAGCAGCACTTCTTCGAGCGCTCCGACAACTACGCCTTCGCGCGGCGCGGCGTCGTCGCGCACACCCTGTCCACCTACGACCTCCACACCGATTACCATCAGCCGAGCGACGAGGCCCGCCTCGCCGACCCGGCGCACATGGCCGAGGTCATCGCCGCCGCGGCGCGCGCGGTGCGCCTCCTCGCCGACGGCCCCGCGCCGCAGTGGGCGCCGGGAGGGAAGCCAGAGGAGCAGACGCCCAGACGCCCAAGGGGGCAGTAAAGGCCTCTCACAGCGGCAACTCCCACTGGAGTGTCTCTGTGCCCCCGTGCCTCTGTGCCTCCGTGCCCTCCGTCTCCTCGAAGCCCACCTCCGCCTTGACCCGCTCCACCCGCCGCTCCAGCGCCTCGCGGTACACCGGCCCGATCTCCCCCGAGCCGTCGAACGCGCGTTCGTAGCGCGCCAGCAGGCCGGGGAACGCCTTCGCCACCAGGGGGAGGAAGCGCTGCCGCACGCCGGCGTAGAGGCGGAGCGGCGAGACGTGGACGAACGCCGCGCCCGCCTCCTTCGCCGCCCTGACGAGCGCCGTGAGTTGCGGCACGCCGTCGGTGATCCCGGGGAGCACCGGCGCGATCATCACCCCCGCGGGGATCCCCGCCTGGCGCAGCTTGCGCAGCGCCACGAGCCGCACCGGCGGCATCGGCGAGCGCGGCTCCAGTGCCCTCACCAGCGGCACGTCCACGCTGATGAGGGAGAGGTGCACCGCCACGGCGTTGCGCGCGGCGAGGCGCCGCAGCACCTCGATGTCGCGCACCACCAGCGGCGACTTGGTCACGAGCCCCACCCGCAGCCCGTGGAACTGCGCCAGCCGCTCGAGCACCTGCCGCGTGACGTGGAAGCGCCGCTCCGCCGGCTGGTAGGGGTCGGTCGCGGTGCCGATGGCGATGGACGCGCCGCCGAGGCGCGAGGGGCTGAGGGTGCGGCCGAGCACGTCGGCCGCCTCGCGCTTGACGAAGATCCGCCGCTCGAACCCCTCCCATCCCTCGCTCCCGCGGAAATCGGGGAACTCCGCCGCCGAGATGCCGCCCCGCTCCCGCCCCCGCTCCGCCACGTAGCGGTGCGCGTAGCGGGCGAAGCAGTAGCTGCACCCGAACTCGCACCCCACGTACGGGTTGAGGGACCAGAAGGGCATCCCCGTCTGCTGGGGGGCGTTGAGGATGGAGGCGATGGGCAGGTCCACGAAGCTGGTGCCCCCCGCGCGCGCGTCGAGCACGGCCCACGGCGAGACCTCGGCTGCCGCAGCCGTCGGGGTTCCCGTGCCCCCGTGCCCCTGTGCCCCCGTGCCCTCCGTCTCCTCAGCCACAGCGTCCCCACCCGCACGATGGGCAGTAGAGGCATCCCGAGGCGCTCACCGCCGGCGCGCCGCAGTCGGGGCACGAGGGACCTTGGCGGGCCGGTGCGCCCTCCGAATGGGTCTCCCGATCAGCAGCAAGACTACGCATCGCAAGAGATTTATTGACAACGAGTTGCATGGAAAGTCCCTGGGCTAGTTTCGGTTTTTGTTCGGGTGCTTTGGGCAATATAGGGCCGGTGCCGGGAAACGCAAGCGTGGGGGTGATACGGGAGCGCGAAAGCGCGTAGCCGACCCTACCGGTGGCCGCTATCTTTGGCCCGACCTTCGCCGGAGAACCGCTTGCCGTTCAGTCTGCTGCCGCGGGAAGAGAGCTTCTTCAACCTGTTCACCGAGGTCGCGCGGCGGAGCCACACCGCGGCCCAGCACCTAGCGGGGCTGTTCGCGGAGCCGGAGCGCGCGGTCTACCACGTGGATCAGATCAAGCGCCTCGAGCACGAGTGCGACCAGATCACCCACGAGGTGGTGAACCGTCTCGACCGCACCTTCATCACGCCGATCGACCGCGAGGACATCTACCGGCTGGCCAGCGACCTCGACGACGTCATCGACGTCATCGACGGGGTGGCGCGCCGCACCCAGCTCTTCAAGGTGGGGCCGGCGCCGGAGGCGGCGAAGCAGCTGACGGCCGTCATCCAGAACGTGGTGGGGGCGCTCCTCAAGGGGGTCGAGCACCTCAAGAACCGCGACGGGGTGATGGAGGCGTCGATCCAGGTGAAGCAGTTCGAGGAGGAGGCCGACGCCATCTACCACGCGGCGATCGGCCAGCTCTTCGACACGGAGCAGGACGCGCGCGAGCTGATCAAATGGAAGGAGATCTACGACAACCTCGAGCGCTGCGTGGACCAGGCCGAAGACGTGGCCAACGTGCTCGAGAGCATCGCCATCAAGCACGGCTAGGCCGGCGCCCGAATGAACAGCACCGTCACCTTCGTGCTCGCGATCATCGCGGTCGCGTTCGTCTTCGACTTCATCAACGGCTTCAACGACTCGGCGAATTCGATCGCCACGGTCGTCTCCACGCGGGTCCTCTCGCCGCTCCAAGCCGTCCTCTGGGCGGCGACGTTCAACTTCGGGGCGGCCTTCGCCTTCGGCACCGCGGTCGCGAGGACGGTGGGGAGCGGCCTCATCAAGGTGCAGTACGTGGACCCGCAGGTGATCCTCGCGGGGCTCCTCGGGGCCATCGTCTGGAACCTCATCACCTGGTACAACGGCATCCCTTCTTCGTCGTCGCACGCGCTGATCGGCGGGTACGCAGGCGCGGCGATCACCAAGGCGGGCCTCGTCGTCATCATCCCCTCCGGCTGGGTCCTGCCCCTCCTCTTCATCATC
>JBEKGT010000092.1:0-7530 GCA_050012655.1 Gemmatimonadales bacterium
CGGCGTTCGACACGGTGGACAGCATCGCGGCGGTGGTCGAGCGGTTCCAGAAGGCGCGCGCGTAGCGCACCCGCCGACCCGGGGCCGGGCGGCGGCCGAAGACGAACGGAGGAGGAGGCTATGGCGTACAGCGCTACGGTGCGCGAGTCGTACCAGCGTGAACTGGCGGGCATCCGGGAGGCGGGGCTCTTCAAGGAGGAGCGGTACATCCACTCGCCCCAGGCGGCGGACATCGACGTGGAGTTCCCCGCGGGGGCGCCACCCAGGCGCGTCATCAATCTCTGCGCCAACAACTACCTGGGCCTCTCGAGCCACCCGGAGGTGGTCGCGGCGGCGCACGCGGGGCTCGATCACCGCGGCTACGGCATGTCGTCGGTGCGCTTCATCTGCGGGACCCAGGACATCCACCGCGAGCTGGAGCACCGCCTTACGGCGTTCCTCGGCACCGAAGACACCCTGCTGTTCCCGTCCTGCATGGACGCCAACGGGGGGGTCTTCGAGGCGGTGCTGACGGACCAGGACGTGATGATCGCCGACCGGCTGGTCCACGCGTCCATCGTGGACGGGATGCGGCTCTGCAAGGCGCAGCAGGACACCTTCAAGCACTCCGACATGGGGCATCTGGAGGAGAAGCTCCAGGAGCACCGGGACAAGCGGCTGCGGATGGTGATCACCGACGGCGTCTTCTCGATGGACGGCGACATCGTGAAGCTCGACGAGATCGTGGCCCTCGCCGAGCGCCACGACGCGATGGTGTGCGTGGACGACTCGCACGCGACAGGCTTCATCGGGAAGACAGGGCGGGGGACGCACGAGCACTGCGGGGTGATGGGGAAGATCGACATCATCACGACCACGCTGGGCAAGGCGATGGGTGGGGCGTCGGGCGGGTGCGTGAGCGGGCGGCGCGAGCTGGTCGAGATGTGCCGCCAGCGGGCGCGGCCGTACCTCTTCTCGAACACGGTGGCCCCTGTCATCGTCGCCGGGGCGCTCAAGGTCCTCGAGCTATTGAGCGGGAGCACGGAGCGGCGCGACAAGCTGGAGTGGAACGCGCGCTACTGGCGGAAGCTCCTGACCGAGGCGGGCTTCGACATCAAGGCTGGGGAGAGCCCCATCGTGCCGGTGATGCTGTATAACGCCAAGCTGGCGCAGGGCGTGGCGCGGGACCTCTTCGCCGAAGGGATCTACGTGGTCGGGTTCTTCTTTCCGGTGGTGGCGAAGGGGCAAGCGCGCATCCGCACCCAGCTCTCGGCGGCGCACGAGAAGGACCACCTCGACCGCGGCATCGAGGCCTTCGTCAAGGTGGGGAAGAAGTACGACATCCTGGGCAAGACGAAGCAGCAGATCGTCGATCGGTTCGGTCTCTAGCCGGCCGGGACGGCGCACAGGGGGGAGTCATGCTGGCGACGCACACGATCGAGGTTCCCTTGCCGGAAGGCGTCGAGCCGACCGACGACGACGTCGCACTGCTGGAGTCGCTGTGCAGCGCCATGGTCGGCCTCCGCTACGCGGGCAGCCACCGGTGGGAGGAGACGCTGCGGCAGCTGGAGAACGCCGGGTGGCGCGTCCACTGGGGGCTCACGTGGTGCGCCGAGGCACGGCGTGGCGCGCACATCGAGCAGGCCACCGGCAAGACCAGGGACGACGCGCTGGCCGAAATCTGGCAGCTCACGCGCCTCGACGAGGTGGACGGCTGCCCGTAGGGACGGCAGCGCAGGGTCGGGACGCCGGCGGGGTGGTCTGCTCGCGGTCCCGGCCCTGCGCGGGTGGCGGCCGGGGCCGCCCGGGCGGCCGGAGGCCCATCGGCGCGCAGCGGACCCTGTCGAGGCCGCTCGCCGCGCAGTAGACTCCCAGGTGTGACCGCGATCTTCCCGCCCACGGACCTCGGCCCGACCCGCATCCTCAAGGGCCTGCGCTACGGGGTCGGCAACACCCCGCTCCTCGCCATCCACTTCACCTTCGATGGCGACCGCCGCACGCTCTACGTCAAGTCCGAGCAGCTCAACATGACGGGGAGCATCAAGGATCGGATGGCCCTCCACATCTTGGAGTCGGCCTACGCGGAGGACACGATCCACCCCGGCGACACGATCGCCGAGGCCACCAGTGGGAACACCGGCATCTCCTTCTCGGCCATCGGCCGCGCCCTCGGCCACCCGGTCGTGATCTACATGCCCGACTGGATGAGCCGGGAGCGGAAGGACCTGATCCGCAGCTACGGCGCGCGCATCGTCGAGGTGAGCGTGGAGCAGGGGGGGTTCCTGGGGAGCATTCGACTGTCGGAGGAGCTCGCCGCCCGCGAGCCGCACGTCTTCCTGCCGCGGCAGTTCGCCAACGAGGCCAACGTCCGGGCGCACGAGCGCACGACGGGCCCCGAGATCTGGTGGCAGTTGCGCTTCAACGGCCTCGTCCCCGACGCGTTCGTGGCGGGAGTCGGCACCGGTGGCACGGTGATGGGGGTGGGCAGGTTCCTGCGCTCCGTCGCGCCCGCGGTGAAGATCCACCCCATGGAGCCGGCCGAGTCGCCGACGATGAGCGCCGGCCACAGGGTCGGCAAGCACCGCATCCAGGGCATCTCCGACGAGTTCATCCCCGCCATCGTGGACCTGGCGGCGCTGGACGACATCATCGCGGTCCCGGATGGGGACTCGATCCTCATGGCCCAGCTCCTCGCGTCCCGCCTCGGCCTCGGCGTCGGCATCAGCTCGGGGGCGAACTTCCTCGCGGCCCTCAAGGTGCAGAACGCGGCGGGCCGCGACGCCGTGGTGGCCACGGTCTTCTCCGACGACAACAAGAAGTACCTGAGCACCGCGCTGCTGCAGGAGGAGCCGGTGCGAGAGGATTACCTCACGCCGCGGATCCGGCTCCTCGGCTTCGACTCCTTCAAGCGCGTCTGTCACACCTGCTGTGACCTGGCCGACTGTAACCAGTACCTGCCCGAGGGCGCGCTCTAGCGGGAGCGGGCGGAGGAGGGGCCGAACGACGACGGCGCCGGGAGCGGACTCCCGGCGCCATCGCGTCGTCCAGGGGCGGCGTGCCGCCGCGGCGGTGGGGCGTTACGGGCGCCGGTCGCCGCAGACCTGGCGGACCAGCGCGGTGACCCGCGTCCGGTACTGCGGGATCGTGCTGTCGAGGATCGGCGCGACCCGGGTGCTGTCGAGCGAGAGCCCCGCCCGCAGGTTCTCGGACGCCTGGGTGACCAGCGAATCGAGGACCATCGCGGGAGCGCAGGCGCGGTTGTGCTCCGCCTGCTGGTCGAGCACGGCCACCCGGGTGAGCTGGGCGTAGCCGAGGACCAGCTGCACGCGGGGGCGCAGCTCGTCGGTGGCGCCCGCCTTGGAGCGCGAGAGCGCGATGAGCGCCGTGTCCACGTGCCCCATCTGGTGCGCGCGCACCGTGTCGGTGCTCGCCAGCTGGAGCGACCGCGCGCCGACGCCGTACATCACCTCCGCCGCGCGGTCCCTCTGCGCCGAGTCCTCCGCGGCCGCGGTGGCCATGGCGAGGGCCGAGTCGTTGCGGCCCACGTCGTAGAGGTAGAACGCGTAGAGGAGCTGGCCGATGTGGTCGGCCGGCCGCAGCGTGTAGTAGTGCTGGATCGCCGGCATCCCGTGCGCCGTGTCGTGCTGCTGACGGTACATGGTCGCGAGCCGCAGCCACGGCTCCGGCGTCCCCGGCCAGCGCTGCGTCGCGATCAGCGCCCACGCCTGGGTCTGCGCCGTGCGGCGCCCGCGCCACGACCACGCCACCCCCGCCTCCGCCACCGCCGAGTCCACGATGGTGCTGTCAGCGGAGACTGCGACGTCGAGGTTCAGCGAGGCGTCGCTGTACTGCTGCCGGAGCGCCTTCACCGCCCCCAGGGCGACCGTGTACCACTGGTTCTGCGGCTGGATCTGCCGGGCCCGCACCAGCTCGAGGGACGCGTCGTCCACCGACTGGAGCGCGATCTGGATCGCCGCCATGTCGCCGTGGTAGAGCGCGCTGTTCGTGTTGGCCCGGATGGCGGTCTGCATCGCCGTCAGCGCCTCGAACAGCTGGCCCGCCTGGAGCTTCGCCATCGCATCCTGATACTGCGCCAGCCCCGGCACGACCCGCGGCTGCGGGCCTGCCAGCCGCGCATACGCCGTGCGCGCGTTCTGCGCCGCGTCCTGGAAGATGTGGATGGCCGCCGCGTTCGGGCCCTGCGCCGGCGCCGCCTGCGCGCGGGAGAGCGTCACGCCGCCGCCCACGGCCCAACAGGCCGCGGCGACGCTACACACCATGAGATTGCGGATCGGGGAGCTGCGCACGAGTAGAGTCTCCGGGAACGGGGAACGCACGGTGGCCTCCGGGGGCCGCCGCGCCGGCTCTTGATGCGCACGAACTGTACCGCCGCGCCTCGACTCCGGGCAATATCGGCGTAGGTTTCCTTGCCCGCCCCGTCCGAACGGATCGTACCCCCGCCCGCGGTGGCCGGACCGCCCGGCAGGCCTGGAGGATAGGTGACTGATTCACTCGCCATTGATCCGCCTCAGGCTCACGTCCTGGAGCTGCGCCCCGGGGCCCGAGGCCGCCGCACGTTGCTCGCCGGTCCCCCGCAGACGGCGGGGATGCGCTCGGGCGTGGTCGTCCTCGGCCCCGGCGAATCGGTCGGACGCCACAGCACCGGCTCCCGGGAGGAGCTGATCGTCGTCCTCGAAGGGCAGGGAGAGGTGCGCCTCGAGGGGACGGGGCCGCTGGCCGTGGAGGCGGGAATGGCCGCCTACGTGCCGCCGGCCACGACCCATGACGTCGTGAACCGGGGCGAGGCGCCGCTGCGCTACGTGTACGTCGTGGCCGAGGGGATGGCGCCGGGCCGGGCGCGGCCGGCGAAGACCGCCCCGTGAGCGACATCCCGCCTCCCGAGGCCCTGCAGCTCGAGCCGTTGCGGCTCCGGTAGCCGCCACGCATCACCTGTCCGTCCCAGGGAAGACCACCACGCTCTCATCCCCCTCCCGGCTCACACTCGCCACCCCGAAGTAGAAGTTGTCCACGATGCGCCCGGTGAAGACGTGGCGCGTCGCCGACCCCACGTCCTCCGAGTTGTCCCACGTGGGCGAGTCGGTCCGCCGCCAGTAGACGCGGTACCCCGCCACGTCCGCGGAATCCTCGGGGGCGGCCCAGGTGAGGATCGCGGCGGGCTGGCCCGCTCCGCTGAGGCGCACGGTGCGCGGCGGCGCCGGCGCCCAACTCAGCGCGGCGAGGGTGGCGACGTCGAGCCCGGTGATCTTCGCGGCGTAGCCGAAGTCCACGCCCTCGATCACGTCGCCGTAGTGGATGCCGTTCTCGTCCCGGACGTTCTGGTGCTGGCGGTTGTAGTTCTCGTGTGTCTCCATTATGCGCACCGCCGGGTAGCCGAGGTCGGCGAAGGGGCGGTGGTGCCCGCCGCGCCCGAAGCGGTCGAGGCGGTAGATCATCCACACGTCGAGGCCCGGTACATAGCGGTCGGCGATGCGGTCCACGTACCGCGCCAGCTGGCGGGAGACGCCGTCCACCTCGCCGCCGGTGGAGCGCCGCCGGATGCGCTCGACCTCCGTCTCGGTGGGGGGCACGGCGTCGGAGAAGACCCGCGCGGTGGAGTTGTCGGTGATGCCGTCGATCCCCTGCACGTTGCCGATCATGTCGTTGTTCAGGACGCCGATGAGGCGCCACCCGTGCTGTTGGATCCACTGCGCCAGGATCTGCCCGCCGTTCAGCCCCTGCTCCTCGGCCGAGAGGGCGGCGTAGACGACGTTGCCGGCGAAGCGGTAGTGGGTGAGGACGCGCGCCGCCTCGAGGGTACCCGCGAGGCCGCTGGCGTTGTCGTTGGCGCCGGGGGCGGAGTCGGTGGCGTTCTGCGCGTCGCTGATACGGCTGTCGATGTCGCCGCTCATCATCACGTAGCGGCCGGTGTCGGAGGTGCCGCGCTGCACCGCGACCACGTTCACGACGTTCGTCGGCTGCGGGATGCGTGGGGTCGGGCCGACCATGCCACTCACGTAGAACACCTCGAGGCAGCCGCCGCACGCCGCGGAGATGCGCTCGAACTCCGCCTTCACCCAGCGGCGGGCCGCGCCGATGCCACGCGTCTGCGAGACGGTGTCGGAGAGGGTGTGCCGTGTGCCGAAGCCCACCAGCCGGGTCACGTCCGCCCGGAGGCGGTCGGCGGAGACGGCGGCGACGATCCCGGGGATGCGGGCATCGGAGGGGGTGCGCGGCGGGTTCTGTGCCGCGAGGGGCGTGACGGCGGCGAGGATGGCGGCGAGGGCGATGTGGGCGGAGGCGGCGCGCATTGGGTTCTCCGGGCGAGGCGTCGGGCGGGCCGCCCGCGCGGCGCGCGGGGCGGCTCCCGCGAAGCTATCACTCGCCGCGCCTCGGCAGTAGTCGGCCTGGTGCCGGGCCCGTATCTTCGCGGGGTCGGCCCCTCCCGCACGTGTCGCAAGCCGAGCGGGGCGGGAAGGGCGCCGCACTTCCGGAGGTCCGTCATGTCGCGCACGTCCACGTCGCCTTGGACCACCTCGCGCCTCCACATCGGATGCGTCGCCGCGCTCCTCCTGTGCATCGCCGCCGCGGCCCCGAGCGCAGGACGGGCTCAGGGGCTCGCCCCCGCGGAGCGGCGCATGGCCGCCTGGGTGGACGCGCACACCGAGGAGGCGATCGGCCTGCTGCAGCGCACGGTGGACGTGAACAGCGGGACGCTCCACCTCGCCGGCGTGCGGGACGTCGCGCGCCTCTACGAGCCCGAGTTCGCCGCGCTCGGCTTCACCGTGCGCTGGATCCCGCTGCCCGACTCGCTCCACCGCGCCGGCCACCTCGTCGCCGAGCGCGCGGGGACGCACGGGAAGCGCGTGCTCTTCATCGGCCACCTCGACACCGTTTACGAGGCCGACAGCCCCTTCCAGCGCTTCGTGCGCCAGGGGGACCGCGCGGTGGGCCCCGGCACCAACGACATGAAGGGCGGCAATCTCATCATCCTGTACGCCCTCAAGGCGCTCGCGGCGGCGGGGGCGCTCGACGGCACGCGGATCATCGTCTTCTTCACGGGGGACGAGGAGGCGGCGGGGCGGCCGCTGTCGGTGTCGCGCCGCGACCTCATCGAGGCGGCGCACCGCAGCGACGTGTCGCTCGAGTTCGAGGCGGCGGTGCGGGACTCGGGCGGCGAGTTCGCCACCATCGCCCGGCGGAGCAGCACGGGCTGGCGGCTCGAGACCACGGGGATCACGGCGCACACGTCGGGGATCTTCGCGCCGGACGTGGGGAGTGGCGCCATCTACGAGGCGGCGCGCATCCTCCACCGCTTCCACGACGAGCTGCGGGAGCCGTACGTCACCTACAGCGCCGGCGTCATCGTCGGCGGGACGCAGGCCGTGCTCGAGAACGACCGCGGCACGGCCGAGGGGAAGACGAACGTCGTGCCGCGCAGCACGCTCGTGGAGGGGGACCTGCGGACCCTCTACGCCGACCAGGAGCAGCGGGTCCGTGACAAGATGCGGGCGATCGTCGCCGACCACCTGCCGCGCACGTCGGCCACGATCA
>JBEKGT010000093.1:0-7514 GCA_050012655.1 Gemmatimonadales bacterium
GAGGCCCAGGAAGGTGATGAGGTAGCTGAAGCGCTCGCGGTAGCTGTACCGGCCGTGCCGCGGCTTCTCCCCGCGTCCCACCGCCCACCGCAGCTTCTGCCAGAACTGCCGGAAGTCGGACGGCTGCAGCAGGATGCTCTCGGGCCCGACGAACAGCGCCTTGCGGTCCGAGGAGCGGACCACCGCCACGACGGCGTACACCCCGTAGCCGGCGAGGGCGGCGAGGAGGAAGCCCGCCGCCCACCGGTGGATCGCCCCGGCGACCGGCGCTCCACCCCACAGCTTCATCAGCGCCGGCGCCCACGCCACACAGCTGAACCGGAGCGGGAGCCCCGTGAAGGCGAGCACGTAGAACGCGAGGAGGAGGAGGGCGTGCAGCGCGCGCTCCGCGACGGTGAACCGCCAGACGTACGGGCCGCGGCCGCGGTCCGCGGAGTCGAGGGCGACGCCGTCGAAGTAGATCTCGCGGGGGCTCACGCGGACCTCCTGCGCTCAAGGAGCAGCCGCCGCGCCACCAGCACGGCGTGCACCAGGTAGACGAGGGACACGCCGCCGAAGAAGACCGTGAGGGCCAGCCAGAGGCGGTGCAGGCCCGGGAACCGGGCGGCGTTCTTCGGGTCGGCGTGCGGCTGATATGCCACGAAGCGCGCCGTGGCGTCGGCGTGGCAGCGCCGGCAGGTCGCGAGGCGGTTGGCCGCCGAGACCGACGAGCGCGCGTCCGCGGTCGGGAAGATGGCGTGCGGCGCGTGGCAGTCCGCGCACAGGGCCGCGCGCTCCGAGCCGACGCGGGTGGCCTGCCCGTGGTAGGTCTCGCGGAACGCCGCCGCGTACGCCTGGTGGCACGAGGTGCACGCCTCGGCGAAGGCGAAGCGCGCGACGCGGTCGGTCGGGACCCGCACCGCGTGGCCGAGGTGGCAGTCCACGCAGGTGGCCGAGCGCGCCGCCGTCCCCCTCCCCGGCGCGAGCGCCTGCTGGCGCGCGAGCGTGCCGTGCCGGTCCCCCCAGAAGGTCCGCGCCTCCGCCGCGTGGCAGCGAGTGCAGCCGTCGGCGATGGTCAGACTCACCCCGCCGGTGCGCGGATCCCGGACGGGGCGCATCCCGTGCGCGCCGTGACAGTCCACGCATCCGACCGCGTCGCGGTGCACGTCCGCCGCCGTGAAGGCCATCGCCTGGTGGCACTGCAGGCAGGCCCGGTCGAGCACCGCGCGCCCGGCGGGCGTCGTGAGGCGCGCCACGGGCTGCACCTCGTGCGAGCCGTGGCAGTTCTTGCAGGTGACGGCCGCGGCGTTCCGCAGCCCGGCGTGCACCCCGTTGTGCCAGGTGGAGTCAGCAGCTGCGTGGCACGAGCCGCAGGGCGCCGCGATGCCGGCGTCGGCGCGGTGCGGGAAGGTCTCGGCGCGGGGATGGCAGCGCACGCACGCGACGCTGGCGTGCGCGCTGTGGTCGAGCGTCGCGCGGGAGACGACGAGCGTGTCGGGGATCTCCCGCGCCGCCGCGCTCGCCAGGAACTCCCGGCTGCTGTGGCACCGCTCACAGGCGAGCTGACCCACCCGCTGCTGCGCCGAGAGCGGCGCGGCCGCGAGGAACGCCGCCAGCAGCGCGACGCCGAGCAGGCCGTACCGTCGCATCCGGGTGCGGATCTGGTGGCGGCTGATCCCCAGCACCGTCGCGGCCTTCGACTGGTTGCCGTGCGAGCGCTCCAGCGCCGTCACGAGGAGGCGGCGCTCCACCTCGTTCAGCGTGCCCGCGGCGGCGGCGGCGGCCGCCCCCGTGCCAGCCGCGGAGAGACCGGGCTGCGCGACCTCGGGGGGGAGCTCCGGGATGCCGATCGCCGGGCCATCCGCGAGGAGGACGGCGCGTTCCATGACGTTCCTCAGCTCCCGGACATTGCCGGGCCAGGGATAGGCGGTGAGGAGCCCGAGGGCCTCGGGGGTGATCTCCCCGATGCGCTTGGCGAACTCCCGCGCGAAGTGGGATACGAAGTGCTTGGCCAGGGGGCCGATGTCGTCGGGGCGCTCGCGCAGCGGCGGGATCGTGATCGGGATGACCCGCAGCCGGTAGTAGAGGTCGGCGCGGAACCGGCCCGCCGCCACCTCCCCGGCGAGGTCCCGGTTCGTCGCCGTCATGATTCGCACGTCCACCGTGAGGTCGCGCGTGCCGCCCAGCCGCCGGAAGGTCTTCTCCTCGATGAACCGCAGCAGCTTCGCCTGCACCCCCGGCGTCAGCTCGCCGATCTCGTCGAGAAAGAGGGTCCCGTGGTCGGCCATCTCCACCAGGCCCCGCTTGGCGGCGTGCGCGTCGGTGAACGCCCCCTTCTCGTGCCCGAACAGCTCCGACTCCATCAGCGTCTCGGGGAGCGCCGAGCAGGTCACGTTGAGGAACGGGCCCGCGGCGCGCCGGCTCATCCGGTGCAGCGCCTGCGCGATGGCGCCCTTCCCCGTGCCGCTCTCCCCCTCGATCAGCACCGTCGTCGCATCCACCGCCGCCAGTCGCTCCACCAGCTCGAAGACGCGCTTCATCGGCGCCGACTCCGCGATCACCGTCGTCCCCGCGTGGGAGCTCCGGTCCCGCAGCGCCGCCACCTCGCGGCGCAGCGCCGTCACCTCCAGCGCCTGCCGCACCGTCGCCACCGCCCGGTCGAGCGAGAAGGGCTTCTCGAGATAGTCGCGGGCGCCGAGCTTCAGCGCCTCCACCGCCGACGCCACCGTGGCGTGGGCCGTCATCACCACGAACACCGCCGCGCCCCGCGGCGCCGCCTCCCGCACCAGCTCCAGGCTCTCGCCGTCGGGGAGCCGCAGGTCGCACAGCGCCACGTCGGGCTCGCCCTGGTCGATCGCGCGCCGCGCCTCGGCAATCGTGCTCGCCGTCTGGACCTCCAGACCCTCCTGTCGCAGCCGCTCGGCCAGGACGCTCTGGAGGAGCGGGTCGTCCTCGAGGATCAGGACGCGCTCGCCTGCCATGGCCCCTCCTTCACGGGGATCTCCACGTGGAACGCCGTCCCCTTCCCGGGTTCGCTCTCCACCCACAGCCGGCCGCCGTGCGCCGTCACCACCCGCAGCACCAGCGGGAGCCCGAGCCCCGTGCCGAGCGCCTTGGTGGAGAAGAACGGCTTGAGGATCCGGTCGAGGTTCTCCGGCGCGATGCCGACCCCGGTGTCCGTCACGTCCACTTCAACTGCCCCCGCCCCGCGCCGCGTTGCCACCGTCAGCCGGCCGCCCTCCGGCATCGCCTCCACCCCGTTCAGGCAGAGGTTCAGCACCGCCTGCTCGAGCCGGGCAGGATCACCCGACACCGCGTCGGCCGCCGGGTCGTAGTCTCGCACGACCGACACCCGCTCCATCCCGGGCCGCCCCGCGAGCCGCGCCAGCGCCGCGTTCACCGTGGCGTGCAGCGACATCGGCCGCGGCTCCACCCCCACCGGCCGCGCCAGGCTGAGCATGTCCCGCAGCGTCTCGTCCACGTGCGCGAGCTCGCCCGACACGCTCGCCAGCAGCGCCCGCTGCCCGCCGGTCATCGCCGGCTCCTGCCCGAGCAACTCGACCGCGCTCTGGATCCCCGCGAGCGGCCGCTTGATCTCGTGCGCGACCTGCGACGCCAGCGCCCCCACCTCCGCGAACCCCGCCTGCTCCGTCAGCTCCCGCCGCTGCGACTCCACCTGCCGCTCCAGCGTCCGGAACGGCCGGATGATCTCCCGCTCCATCATCGCCCCGAGCACCACCGCGTACCCGATCCCCAGGACCGCCGTCAGCATCAGCCCGAACGTCCGCCCCCGCCGCACGGCATCCTCGATCCGCCGCGCCTCCACGGGGAACTCCAGCACGCCCAAGCCCCCGGCCCCCCCGACGCCGGAAAGCGGCAACACGACGCTGTAGACCGCCTCCCCGCGTCCCCCGAGCACCTTGCCCTCGGGCGGAATGTCCCAAGCGTCCGGCAGCGGCTGCCCAGGACGCCGCACTCCCTCCTCCGCCGGACGGCTCGACATCACGATCCGCCCGTCCGGCCCCACCACCCGGTAGCCGTCGAACGGCGCCCGCGTCCCCATCGTGTCCAGCTGCCCGCGGATCCACCCCGCCTCACCGTGCGCAAGCGCCGCCTCCACGCCGCTGCGGGCCGCGCCGGCCATCATCAGCGCCTGCTCGTCCGTCAGCGCGAACTGCTCCTGCTCCCAGTAGCGGAGCGAGAACATCGTCGCGACCCCCAGCACCACCAGCAGGGCGCCGAGGATCGTGATGGCCACCTTGGCCCGGATGGAAAGCTCGCGCAGTCCCATGCGGTGTTCCAAAACGCGCAATCCCCGTGCCGTTTCGCACGGGGATCGCACCATAGGGGTACTGAATGGTTAGAGGGCCAGCAGTCCGAGTGCCGCCCCAGCCGCAGCGTGAGCCCCGACCGCCGTCGCCAGGCCCCGCTTCCAGAAGAGATACCCGAATACAACACTCGGAAGTGCCAGACGCACCGTCGCATAGGCCACGACGGACCAGGCGCCTGGCAGGCCGAGGGCCGGCACGCCGTGCAGGTGGACGAGGAGGTCGAGCACCGCGCCGGCGGCGATCGCCACGACCACCGCGCGCCGTCCCTGCGGCAGGAGCCGCGCGGCGAGCACGAAGGCGACGGTCATCGCGAACAGGCGGAAGAAGAGCTCGTTGGTCACCGCGCCGGAGAGCACCGTCAGCATCGCGCCGGTGAGGCCGAGCCGCTCGACGTCCGAGGGGAGGTGCGTCCCGCCCCGGTAGAAGGGGAGCGCGATCACGGCGAGCGCCAGGCCCGCGCCGATGGCGATGCCGGTGCTGACGGCGGCGCGCTTCAGCGTCGCGCGCGAGGGCAGCTCCGCCTCGCGGAAGTCGGGGCGGAAGCGCTTCAGGAGCCAGAGGCCCACCGTGATGACCGGCCCGTAGAACCACAAGGTCGAGGCGAGGGCGAACAACATGGCGCCCTCGGTGGTCAGGCGGGTGTGCAGCAGCCAGAGCGTGGGCGGCTGGACGAGGAATCTCGCCACCAACGCCACCAGCGTCGCCGCCACGAGCGCCGTGCCAAGCACGCGGTGCGGCCAGCGCCGGAACGCCAGCCCCGCCGCGCGGACGCCGATGCTCCCGGCGAAGTAGACCGTCACCACCATCGCGAGCCAGGCGAGCGCCGAGATCGCCGTCGCGATCAGGTGCTTCCCGTTGAGCGCCATCGGCATGGCGGCGACCCAGCCGGCGATCAGCCAGCCCAGGAGCAGCGAGGGCACCAGGTAGAGGAGGCCGTGCACCATCGCGGCCCACGCCTCGCGCACCGTCGTGCCTTCCGGACGGCCGAAGACCCCGAGTGCCACACCGTGCGCCAGGCCGACCAGCGCGCCGATGGCGAACAGCGTCGCGCTCGCCGTCAGCATCAGGTGCCCGCTGAGCCGGTCGGTCACCAGCATCAGCACCACGGCGGCGCCGCCGAAGAGCATCCCGCCCGCCAGCGACCAGCTGATGGCCACCGCGGCCGGCAGCTCGACCCCGCGATGCGGCACCGACGTGCCGAGATCCGCTGGGGTGTGGGGTTGGGGCATGTGCGCTTTCACGTGAAGCCTCCTGCCTGCGTTGAAGTCGGTCTCTCTCGGACTGCCGCAGACAGGTAAGGCACGACCGATGCCACGCGGGACGCGCCGGCACCGGTGACAGCTATCTCATTGATTGACGGAGTGTTAGGGAGTACTACTGTCAGATGTGGTCCGTAGGACTGCCGACTGTTTCTGCGCCGTTCGGAACAAGTTGCTGCGCGAATCGGAACAGGTGAGCAGTTCTCGGCTACGGGAAGCGAGGATCGGGAGCCCAGCGCCGGGGTCGGCCGCCGGGGCGACGCTACAGGGCGAAGGCGACGAGCACCGCGACGTCGGTGACGGCCCATGCGGCGAGCGCCGCGTAGAAACCGCGCTCGTGCTGGGCAGAGGTCCACGAGGCGTGGCCGCTGTACCAAGGCGCGAGGACCCGCAGCCAGGCGGCGAGGGCGACGGCGAGTCCGAGCGCGGCCCACCAGCGCACGTGGCCAAGCGCAGCTGCGGCGGCGAAAAAGGCGAACGCGACCAGGGTGGCGCCGAGGGCGACCGCGAGGCTACGCCGCATCCCGAGGATGAGGGCGAAAGTGCGGTCGCCGCGGCGCTGGTCCTCCTCGAACTGGTAGATCTGCGTCAGCGGGTAGAGCGCGGCGAAGAGGGGACAGAAGCCCACGAGCACCAGGCCGTGGACCAGATCCAGCGGCCGGCCCGTCGCCGCCCAGCCAGCGTAGGGGGTGATGGTGCCGAAGCCCCACATGTTGATCACCCAGTCCACCCCGGCGACCGCCTTGAAGCGGAGCGGCGGCACCGAGTAGGCAAGGCTCAGCGCGAAGCAGATCGCGTAGGCGGCGGTGTACCCTGCCGGCAAGGTGAACGCGAGCGCCTGCCCGGCCGCGAGGAGCGTGAATGAGAACGCGAGGAGGTGCGCCGGGGGCGGCGGCGGCGCGAGGAGGTAGCCGATGTCCCCCTCGTCGCGGTCGTACACGCTGTTGATGGCGAGGGTGCCGCCGTTGAGGAACACCACCCAGACGACCACCGCCCACGCCAGCGTGCCGAGGTGCGCGCCCGAGAAGAGCGGGAGCAGGCCGGTGGCGAGCGCGACGCCGAGCGCCGTGTGCGCTGCCATGATCGGCCATTCGGCGGGGCGCAGGTGGAGGAAGTATGAGAATCCGTCGCCGGGCACGAGACGGTAGCCGAGGCGCCGCCAGACGTTGAGGGAGCGGGGGTCGGCCGTCACACGGTTCCGGCGGCCGTCAGGATGCCGTGGGCGATCCGGAGCCCCCGTAGGGTGAGGTCGGGGTGCACCTCCTCGATCTCTGCCGAGAACTTGGAGATCAGCGCGGCGAGCCCGCCCGTGGAGACCACCTTGGGGACGCGGGGCGTCGGCCACTCGGCGCGGATGCGGCGCACCATCCCGTCCACCGCGTCCGCCGTGCCGAAGAGGAGCCCCGCCTTGAGGCACTCGTCGGTGCGCTTGCCGATGGCGTGCGCCGGCGGCGTGAGCTCGGTGGGCGAGAGCTTGGCCGCGTGCCGGACGAGGCTCTCCGCCGAGGTCAGGAGGCCGGGGGCTATGATGCCGCCGAGGAAGTGGCCGTCGGCGGTGACACAGTCGAGCGTGGTGGCGGTGCCGAAGTCCACGACGATGGTGTCGAGGCCGAAGAGGCGGCTCGCGGCGAGGGTGTTGACCACGCGGTCGGCGCCGACGGTGAGCGGCTCCTCCACGTCGAGCGTCACGGGGAGCGGGGAGTCGGGCAACACCACCACGGCGGCGGTGCCGGTCGCCGTGAGCAGCCCCTCCGTCATCGCGTCGGTGGTCGGCGGGACCACCGAGCAGAGGACCGTCCCGGTGACGGAGGTGATGTCGAGGCCCGCCTCGTCGAAGAGGGCGCGCAGGACCATCGCCCACTCGTCGGGGGTGCGGTCGGGGCGGGTGGTCACGCGCCACGAGCGCTCGAGGTCCTCTCCTGCGAAGAGGCCGAGGCTGATCTCG
>JBEKGT010000094.1:0-7473 GCA_050012655.1 Gemmatimonadales bacterium
AACCTCCGGAGTCCGCGTACGGCACGCCCCCGCCGACCGGCGGGATGCGCTGCCACGGGAACCCTGTACGCCACCCGCGAAACGGGGGCCGGAGGGTGAGGAGCCGTGCTCCTACTTCGTTGTCGGGCTTGAAGCTAGACGGCCCCGGCCAAGGTGTCAACCGGGCGGGCCAGCGCCTCCAGCCGCCGCCACTTCGCGCGCTCCTCCGCCAGGACCGGAGCCACCTTCCGCCGCGCGTGCACCCGCTGGAAGCGCGAAAGCTGCCAGAGGATCGCCGTCAGGAGCGGGGTGCGCAACAGCCGGTGCCGTCCGTGCGGACTCGTCCAGTACGCGTACATCATCCTCCCCCACCGCCGGATGACCGCCGGCCAGGCGTAGAAGGCCGCCGGGATCCGCTCGTACGCCTCGAACACGTCGGCGGCGCTGACCCCGCGGGGCTGGAAGACGAGGTGGTCCCCCTCGTAGTGCCGCAGGTCGTCGTCCACGATCCGCCCCGCCATGGCGGCTTCCGCGTGCAGCGGCGTGCCGGGTATCGGGATCGCGATCGAGGTGAGGATGGCGCTCGGATCCACCGCCTCCAGCTTCGCCGGCGCGTCCCGGTAGTACTCCGGCGTGTCCTCGTCGAGGGCCACCATGAAGCCCGCGAAGGTCAGGATCCCGCGCTCCTTCATCATCCCGAACTGCTCGCGGTACTTCCGGACCAGGTTGTGGTGCTTGCGCACCGAGACGAGCGACGCCTCGTTCAGCGACTCCACGCCGACGAACGCCATCGTGCACCGGGCGTCCACGAGCAGGTCCACGAATTCGGGGTCGTCGAGACAACCGAGGGTGAACTGGAGCCCCACCCCCCACAGGTCGAGCTGGGCGATCGCCCGGAGGAGCTCCTTGGCGTGCCGCATGTCGCCGCCGAAGTTGTTGTCGTAGATCATCGCCATCTTGCGCTTGTGGAACGGGACCCCGGCGGTGGCGGTGAGGTCGCGGATCACGTCGGCGACGGGGCGCTTGCGGAACGGCGCGGGCCGGATGTTGAGCTGGCAGTAGCTGCAGCGGAACGGGCAGCCGCGGGTCGCCTCCGTCACCACGGCGATGGCGAAAGAGGGCTCGACGAGGTCGTAGCGCGGCGGCGGGATGTCGTCCAGCGCCATCGCGAAGGGCGCGTCGTACCGGGGCTGCAGCCGGTTCGCGACCAGGTCCCGCACCACGCGCGGCCACACCCCCTCCGCCTCGCCCACCACCACGCTGTCGAAGTGCCCCGCCAGCGCCTCCGGGAACGTGGAGGCGTAGCGGCCCCCCGCGACGACCGTCTTCCCCAGCCGCCGGAACCGCCGCGCCACCTCGATGGCGTGCGGGGCGCAGTAGTCCATGAAGCTCAGAGCGATGAAGTCGGCGTCGCAGCCGTAGTCGATCGGCCGCACCATCTCGTGCAGCACCTCGACCTCCACCACCGGGGGCGTGAGTGCCGCTAGCAGCACGCCCGAGAGGGGCGGCGCCGGGTTGCGCGCGAAGTACGGGTGCTCGTCGCCGAGGTTCTGGAAGAGCACGATGATCTGGAGCTTCGGCCTGGCCATGAGTGCCTCCGTGGATGCCGGGGACGACGCTCGCGCCGGGCCGTCAAGCCGCCGTCAAGGCGGGTGGCCGCCCGGTGGCGCCTGCCGGGGCGTCCTAGGCGCCGCGCGCGCTTGACGCCCCCTTGACGGCCATGGCCGAGACTCCCCACGGACACCGGGAGGGACCATGACCATCGGGACCGGGACACTGACACACGGGATGCGGGTGGACCCGCGGGCGGTGCTGGCGTGGACGACGCTGGCGGCGGGCGGGCTCGTCCTGCTCTTCTGGGCGCTCTACCTCTCCGACGCGGCTACCCTCGGCCAGGGGGACCCGCTGCGGGCGACGTTCGAAGGGGCGTTCCCCCTCGCCGACGTCGTCTTCGCGGGCGCGCTCATCACGACAGGGGTGCTGTTCCTGAGGCGCCACGAGGCTGCGCCGTTCCTGCTCGTCATCGCGGCGGCGATGAGCGTCTACCTCGGCATCCTCGACGTCACCTTCTATGCCGAGCACGGGCTGTACGCGCCCCTCACCGCCGACGCCGCGACCGAGATGGTCATCAACGCGCTGTGCATCGGGGGCGGGATCTTCGGGCTCAAGGCCGCCTGGCGCCTGTGGAGCGGGCGGTGAGCCGAGTGCTCGCGGGCCGAGTGGTCGTCGTCACGGGGGCGGCCAACGGGATCGGCCGCGCCACGGCCCTCCACCTTGCCGGCGAGGGCGTGGCGCTGGAGTTGTCCGACATCGACGAACGCGGCCTGGCCGCCGTTCTCGCGGCGCTGGGCACTCCGGCGCGCGCGGCGGCGGTAATCGCGGACGTGCGGGATCCCGTGGCGGTGGAGGCGCTGGCGCGTCACGCCGCGCAGACGTGGGGGCGCGTGGACGCGGTCCTGAACTGCGCGGGGGTCATCGCGCCAGGGGCGCTCGATACGTCCCCCGCCCGCGACGTCGCGCGCCAGGTGGACACGAACCTGATGGGCACCATCCACGTCGCCCGCGCGTTCCTGCCGCTCTTCCGGCGCCAGGGCTCGGGGCACTTGGTCCTCATGGCGTCACTCGCCGGCATGGTGCCCATCCCGGGGGAGTCGGTCTACGCGGCGACCAAGTTCGCGGTGCGCGGCCTGGCGCTCTCCCTCGACCTCGAGCTGCGGGGGACGGGCATCCGCGTCACGGCGGTGTGCCCCGACTCCGCCCGTACCGCGATGCTCGACATCGAGGCGCGGGACGAGTGCTCGAGCCTCTCCTTCTCCAGCCCGCCGATGGCACCGGAGGTGGTGGCGCGGGCCATCGCCGAGGCGCTGCGGCGGCCCCGGCGCGAGGTGACGGTGCCCGGGCCGCGCGGCCGGCTCATCCGGCAAGTGGGCGCGATGACGGGGATCTTCGCCCTCGCATATCCGCTCGTGGACCGGCTGGCGCGAGCCCGGAAGGAGCGGTACCGGAGGGAGAGGATTGGAGTGATGAGTGATGGGTGATGCGTGATGAGTGATGGGGGCTAGGTGATAGGTGGTGGGTGATGGGGAGGCGTGATGGGAAATGGGTGATGGGGGCCGCCGCCGCGGCATCCTCATCACCCATCACTCATCAATCCGTGGCGCGCCCTGGCCGTCAACCGATGACGTTCGGCGTAGGGGAATACGCCTGTCCACCGTCGGTGGCGATCCGCGCGCGCGCCACGGCCGCGTCATGCTCGAACACGAGCTGCCACTCGTCCCGCGCCGCGCGGCCCAGCACTGCCTTCTTCGTGGCGAGCGTGACGAGGGGCTCCAGGTCGTAGCCCATGATCCAGGGCGCCGGCAGGTGCGCCGCGGTGGGCACGAGGTCCGCGAGGAAGCACGCCGCCTCCCCGCCGTCGCGCACCACCACCGACTGGTGATACGGGACGTGCCCCGGCGTCGGCAGGAGGAGGATGCCCGGCAGGACCTCGGTCTCCCCGTCCACGAGGCGCAGCCGTCCCGACGCGGCGACGGGCGCGAAGTTGGGCGGCAGGTAGCTCGCCTGTGTCCGTTCGTTGGGGTGCGCCGCGAAGTCCAGCTCCCGCCGCTGCATCACGTAGAAGGCCTCGGGGAACGCCAGATCCACCGACCCGTCGGGGCGCCGGACCGTGTTCCCGCCCGCATGGTCGAAGTGCAGATGCGTGTTGATCACCCAGTGCACGTCGTCCGGCCGGAATCCCGCCGCCGCGAGCGCGTCCTCGAGGCGCGTCGGCCCCTCCCCCGCCGTCCCGGCGTTCTCCACGCCGTAGATGTCGAGGAACTTCGAGCCCTCCTTGTTGCCGATCCCGGTGTCCACGAGGACGAGGCCGTCGGGGTGCTCGACCAGGAGACAGCGCAGGGCGAGGGGGATGCGGTTCCGCTCGTCGGGGGCGATGTGCCGCTGCCAGAGTGGCTTCGGGACGACGCCGAACATCGCGCCGCCGTCGAGGCGCTGCAGCCCCGCGTCGAGGGTCCAGCAGGTGAGGCGGCCGACGGTGAATCGGGTGGCGAGCGTGGCGGTCACAGGGCGGAGAGCTCCTGCCAGGTGCCGACGCCCCGTTCTTCAGCGCGGCCCAGGAGGCGCCGCAGCACCTCCGCGGTCGCGAGGGCGTCGCCGGCGGCGCGGTGCCGCCGGTCGGTGGTGATGCCGAACCAGTGGAGGAGGGCGTCGAGATTGCGGCGCGGCAGTTCCGGCACCAGCGCGCGCGAGAGCCGCACCGTGCACAGGAGCGGCGGGCGGAAGGCCACGTCGCACGAGCGCTCCAGCTCGGCACGGACGAACGAGAGGTCGAACCGCGCGTTGTGCGCCACGAACACACGGCCGGTGAGCGCCGCGAGGACGCGGTCGGCCACCTCCTCGAAGCGCGGCGCCCCGGCCACCAGCGCGTCGTCGATCCCGGTGAGCCGGGTGATGAGGGGCGGGATCGGCCGGCCGGGATTCACCAGCGACTCGAACGCGACGGTGGTCCGGTCGCCGTCCACGTGCACCACGGCGACCTCGGTCACCCGGTCGTCGCCCCGCGCGCGCATCCCCGTCGTCTCGACGTCCACCACGGCGAACGGCAGGTCGGCGGGCGCCACGCCGCCGAGCGCGGGCTCGGGACGGACGGCCCAGCGGCCGTCGGCATCGAAAGCGAAGCGTGGATCCGCGCCGAGGAGCGCCAGCACCAGCCGCTCCGCCACCACGCGGTTGGCACGCGCGAGGCCGAGCACCTCGTGGGCGATCTCGAGCGGCGGCCGCGGCCCGTCGTCCAGGTACTGGAGCGCCCGCTCGGCGAGGGTGCGCACGCCGCTAGCGGGGGGGAGGATCGTCACGGCGCATCGGCATCGTCATGCACCGGGGGCCACCCCCGCCGCGCACCAGCTCCCCCCCCTCGATCGTGATCACCGCGCGATCCCCCTCCTCCACCCGGCGGTCGCCGTTCAGGAAGTCCTTCGCCGACACCGCCGCGAACCCCGCCTTCGCCATCTCCCGCAGGGTCGCCTCGTTGCGCGCGTAGCCGATCACGACCCCCGGCCGCACCGTCACGAAGTTGCACCCCGACGCCCACTGCTCCCGCTCTTGGTCGGCGCGCCCCACGCCCCCGCAGAAGACCGGCTCCAGGGGATGCCCCACCGTCTGCAGCGCCGCGAAGAGGTTCGGCATCTCCCGCACCGACGCCTGCCCCTTCTTCCGGTACAGTACCGCCAGCCGCTCCGGACCGACGAAGTGCGGCGGGTACACCACGCACTGCTCGCGGTCCACCTGCGTGAAGATCATGTCGAGGTGGATCGCCGTCGGGTCCTTCGGCATCACCACCACGATGACGTGCTTCACGCCGCATCGCTCGTAGAGCAGCTCCGTCAGGTAGTCGAGCGCCGCCGGCGAGGAGCGCTCGGAGAAGCCGAGGAGCGCCAGGTCCGGCCGCAGCGGGTGGACGTCGCCTCCCTCGAGCGTGTAGTTGACCCGCTTCTCCTCGGAGCCGTCGTAGAGGATCCCCGCGTTCTCGAAGGCCGGGTGGTAGCGGAACAGCGCCGAGATGAGCAGCTCCTCCGACCACCGCACCCCGTAGCGCATCGAGCCGACGACCGCATGGTCGCCGACCACCATCCCCACGTCGCGGGTGAAGAAGAGGTTCGGCAGCGGCGGCAGCAGGTAGGTCGTCTCGTTCAGCGCGGCGGCGATCGGCCCCGCCTCCTCCTGCAGCCCCGCGACCAGCACCTTCACCAGCGCCTTCGGCGTCAGCTCGGCGAGCCGGCGTGCGAGCACGTCCGAGGGCACCACGTCCAGGGTGCGGGCCACGAGCAGCTCCCGCACCTCCGGCTTCACCACGATCTGCTCGAGCGCGGTGCGGACCTCGATCACCTCCGCGAACCGCTTCAGCACCGCCACCATGCGCCGGTGCTGCCGCTGCGCCTGATCGAGGTCGATGATGTCGTCGTAGAGGTAGTCCTCGCGGGTCCCCGGCGTCACGCCGAGCAGCTCCGCGCCGGGCGTGTGCACCAGCACCGTGCGCAGCGCCCCGATCTCCGACGTCACGTGCACCCTCATCGGCCGCTCCCGTTCCGCAGGGCAAAGGCGAGCGCGTCGAGCTCCAGCGCGAGATTCACGTGCTTCACCGACACCCCGTCCGGCACCGCGAGGCGCACCGGCGCGAAGTTGAGGATCGCCCTCACCCCCGCGCCCACCAGTGCGTCGGCCACGCCCTGGGCCGAGCCCGCGGGCACTCCGATCACCCCGATGTCCGCCGGCTCCACAGCCAGGTCCGCGCCCAGCCGCTCTGCTTCGCGCACGACGAGGCCGTCCAGCCGCGCGCCCACCTTCGACGCGTCCGTGTCGTAGACCGCCCCGATCCGGAACCCGCGGTCCAGGAACCCCTCGAAATGCGCCAGCGCCGCGCCGAGCCGCCCCGCGCCGACCAGCACCACCCGGAAGCTCCGCCCCAGTCCGAGGATCTCGCGGAGGTGGGACGCCAGTTCACTCACTGGATAGCCGACCCCGCGCCGTCCGAACGAGCCGAAGAACGACAGGTCCTTCCGCACCTGCGCAGGTGTCGCGCCCCCCGCCTCCGCCAGCGCGCGAGACGACACCGTCGCCTGCCCTTCCTGGGCGCACGCCTCCAGGAAGTGCAGGTACAGCGACAGCCGGCGGATGGTCGAAGGGGCGACGTGCTTCACGACTCGGTCTTGTGAAGGATTTCACAAAGCTAGGAGGCGGCCACTCGCCCGGCAAGTCCAGCCGCTCGCCCCCGGGCCTAGGCCCCTAACCCCCTTGCCAGCACCACGAACTGTCCGGGCGAGAGCACCTCGGGACGGGCGTCCACTTTCGCGCCGGCGAGCACTACGAGCCGCTCCGCCTCTTCCCTTGTGACGTCGCATAATTCCGACAAAGTTCGTCGTAATTGCTGGCGTCGCCGCTGGAAGGCGAGGCGGATCAAGCGGCGGGTCGCAGCCTCCTCGAGGGGCGGAAGGGGGGCGGGGTGGATCGGCGTGATGCGTACCACGGCGGAGTCCACCCGCGGCGGCGGCCGGAAGGCACCGCGGGGGACGGTGAAGAGGCGCTCGACGGTGGCGACGAGCTGCACGCCGGCGGAGAGGGCGCCGTAGGTGCGTGAGCCGGGGGGCGCCGCGAGGCGGTCGGCGACCTCGCGCTGGATGAGGAAGACGATGGTGCGGGGACGCGGCGGCGCCAGCGCGCGTTCGATGAGGGGCGAGGTGATCTGGTAGGGGATGTTCCCGCACACGCACGTGGCCGCGGGCCAGGGGACCCGCAGCGCGTCGCCGTGGACGATCTCGACACTGCCGCCGGCGAGCTTCTCGCGGAGCGCCGCGGCGAGGCGGCCGTCGGCCTCGATCGCCACCACGCGAGCGGCGCGTGCGGCGAGGGGGGCGGTCAGGCTCCCCTTCCCCGGGCCGATCTCGAGCACGGTGTCGCCGGGGCCGAGGCCCGCGGCGTCGGCGATCCGGCCGAGGATGG
>JBEKGT010000095.1:0-7364 GCA_050012655.1 Gemmatimonadales bacterium
GGCGCCCGCGACGCCGTAGCGCAGGGCCAGCGCCTCGCGCCACGGGGCGGTCTTCGCCTGCCGGAAGTGATCGAAGATCTCGTCGTGGATCCGCGAGAACCGCTCGGGCCCCGCCGCGAGGGCGATGGCCGTCACATCGCAGGCGCCGGGGTGCTTGTTCTTGTCCACCACGCCGTTGCACCTCGCTTCGAGGGGGAAGGGCTGGAAAGCGATGTTGATCTTCCCCGCGAAGTCGCGCTTCAGGACCTGCATCTGCTTGTACGCCATCAGGCAGTCGGAGCAGAGGAAGTCGGCGTACTCCACGACCTGGATCGGCGCATCCTCGAAGCGCGCGGTGCTCCGGACCGACCAGAAGGGGGAGATGGTGCTCGGCCAGGCGACGTGGGGCAGGGCGAAGTACTCCCGCACCACCCGTGCCGCGTCGCCCCCCGTCTGCGCGAGTGCTTTCGCAGCCGTGAAGCGCGCGTAGCCGAACGCCCCTCCGGCGAGGACGACAGCGAATACCGCCAACACCAGCACGGACGGGCGCGCGAGCCGCCGCACCCCGCCAGGAATCTCGCGGCCGACGCCCCACCGCCAGAAGACGCCGAAGCTGATGAGCGAGAAGAGCCAGTAGAGGCTGCAGTAGAGGCACAGACTCCCGTAGAAGGCAACCGAGTAGACCGCGAGGCCCACGACGCCGAGCGCGTTGACGGTGGCGATGGAGAGGTTGGTCCGCTCGAGGGTCTCGGACGGGAAGAGGGTGCCCAAGACCACGAGCGCGCCCACCATCAGGCCGAAATAGCCCAGCGGGACGCCGCCGAACTGGGCGATGGGGGCGAAGGCGGAGCTGTTGCAGTTGAAGAAGGCGCTGATGTCGCAGAAGGAGCCGGCGTAGATCGACGCCGGGAAGTTGGCGGCGAAGAAGTGGTGGATGGTGAGGAGCGAGGCGCCGATCATGCCGAGCCCGATGAGCAGGCTCGCGAGGCGTGGTCCCTTCCACCCGTTCAGAGTGAGCGACGTGGGCACGTCTGCCTCCACAGGGGTGACGCCGGGGCGCCCACCGCTGGGGCGGGCCCGCCGGGTGGTACTGCGGCATAAGCTACCGGTCGCCGGGGCACGGGCCAAGCGCCGACGCCGCGTTGCCGGGCACTCGCCGGGGGCGTATCTTCGGCCGGGCCGATGTTCAACCCAGAGATCTTTGCCGTCAACTTCGGGCGTACCCTCGAGCTGTTGCGGGCGCCCGTGCCGAACAAGGACCAGCAGAAGGCGTGCCTGCGCGCCGTCTTCGCCCTGACCTCGCTCGCGTCCGCGACGCTGCGGCTGTATGACGGGGTCTTGTCGGTGGACGACGCGGTCATCCCCGGCGATCTCCCCTTCACGGCAGGACTCCGGTCCCAGCTCGAGGCGCACGGCGTCTCCGAGATCGCCATCGTGCGCGGCGCCAACCCGACGGAGTTGCTCACCCTCCTTCGCGCGCTGGCGCTGGACGCCGGCGGCTTCGCGCCCGATGACGGGGTGGCCCAGCGGCTGGCGGCGATCGGCGCGACGGGGATCGCCGTGCTCGGCGCGCGCCGCGAAGTGGAGGAGGCGTCGCCCCGCGCGCCCAGCGTGACGCAGGCGTTCGAGCTGGCGGCGATCGAGGAGGCCATGGCGGCTGGAGCCGCCGCGTACGCCCCGTGGCCGCCGGTCACCGAGGCGCCGCCGGCGGAACCGGCGTTCCCGCCCGTCACGAGCGCTCCCGAGCTGTCCTCCGCCCCGGTGTTCACGCCGGCGGCGAGCGCGCAGGCGCCGATGGAGGCAGAGTCTTCGCCGCTGCCCGCCGTCGAGCCGGGCGCCGAGACCACTCCGGAGTCTGTGGCTGCGCCTCCCACTGCAGAGGTGCCGAGCGCTCCTCCGCCGGCGGTGGAAGCACCCGAGGAGTTGGCAGCGCCGCACGGCGTCCCGCCCGACACGCTCGTCGGCTCGGCCCTCGGAGCCGTGCTCCGCAACCCGTACGGCGATGGCATCCTCGACCGGCTCTCCGAGGTGGCGCAGGAGATCGGCACCACGTTTCGGGAGGGGCGCCTCGAGCTGTCGGTGCAGGCGACCGCCGCACTGATCGGCCTTGAGCCCGCGGCGCCGGAGGGGTCGGCGCGAACCGCGTACGGCATCGTCCTCCGGCGCATCCTCAGCCGCGACGCGCTGAAGGAGGTGGCCCACCTGCTGCCGGACCCGAGGTTCACGCCCGTCGCGACCGCTGTGATCCAGCGCGGCGGCACGGACGGGGTGGAGGTGCTGCTAGACCTCCTCTCGGGCTCCGAGGTGTCGCGCGAGCGCAAGGCGTACCTCGCCACGCTGCGGATCATCCCCCACGGAACCGAGGCGGTGGTCCAGCTGCTCTCCAACTGCCAGTGGTTCGTGGTGCGTAACGTGGCCGAGCTGCTGGGAGAGATGCGCGTCGAGGAGGCGGTCCCATCCCTCGGGGGACTGCTCGCGCACAAGGAGCCGCGGGTCCGGCGGGCGGCGGCGGTCGCGCTGGCGCGGATCGGGACGGTGGCGACGGTGGAGCCGCTGCGCCGCGCGCTGCGCGAGGGCACTCCGGAGCTGCGGGGCCTGGTCGCGGCGAGCATCGGCGGCATCCACGCGCGGGCGCTTGCGATGCCGCTGGTGGCGATCGCCGAGGCGGAAGAGAGCGGCGACGTGCAGGCGGAGCTCTTCCGCGCCCTGGGGAGGATCGGGTCGCCGGAAGCGATCGATGCACTCGTGCGGGCCGCGCAGCCCGGAGGCCGGCTCTTCGGGCGGCGGCCGAGCGGACCGCGTGTCGCCGCGGTGAAAGGGCTCCGGGACGCCGGCGGCGCCGCCGCCCGGCGGGCTCTCGAGGGGCTCGCGGATGACGGCGACAAGGTCGTCCGCGAGGCGGCGCTGCGCGCTCTCGCCCTGACCGCGCGTGCCGCCACGGCGCATCCGGAGACCTAGGTCCGCGGCGGCAGCGCAGCCCAAGGGCCGACCGCGTCTTTTCCCTGGCACCCAGGCGTCTTGGCGTCTGGCTCCTCGGATTGCCCTAAGCCCTTCCGCTGTATAGGATTCCCCACTTCTCTCGGAAGGCCTGTCGCGGCTGCGGCTGGTCCCCGACGTTCCACATTCTCCCCGCAGGGAGCAGCTGCATGGCCGACGCGACGCAGGGCGCTCTCATCACCTACGCCGACGGGCGCTACACGGTGCCCGACGTTCCTGTCCTTCCCTTCATCGAGGGGGATGGCACGGGCCGCGACATCTGGAAGGCGTCCCGGAAGGTGTTCGACGCCGCGGTGGCAAAGGCCTCGGGCGGGAAGCGGCGGGTGGTGTGGAAGGAGATGCTCGCCGGGGAGAAGGCGTTCAACGCCACGGGCAACTGGCTCCCCGACGCGACCATAGAGGACATCAAGCGCTACCGAGTGGGGATCAAGGGGCCGCTCACGACCCCCGTCGGGGGCGGGATCCGCTCCCTCAACGTGGCGCTGCGCCAGATCCTCGACCTCTATGCGTGCGTCCGTCCGGTGCGTTACATCGCCGGCGTCCCCTCGCCGATGAAGCGCCCGCAGGACCTCGACGTAGTCATCTTCCGCGAGAACACGGAGGACGTGTACGCGGGCATCGAATTCGCTGCCGGCACGAGCGAGGCGAAGCGGCTGCGCGACTTCCTCATGAACGAGCTCAAGAGCAAGCCGATCCGCGAAGGCTCCGCGATCGGTATCAAGCCGATGAGCCAGTTCGGAAGCCAGCGGCTCGTCCGGCGTGCCATCCAGCACGCGCTCGACAAGCAGCGCTCGTCCGTCACACTGGTGCACAAGGGCAACATCCAGAAGTTCACCGAGGGCGCGTTCCGCGATTGGGGATACCAGCTCGCGAAGGCGGAGTTCGCCGGCCGCGTGGTGGCGGAGGAGGAGGTGCCGGCGGCGGGACCCGGCGCCAAGGTGGTCATCAAGGACCGGATCGCCGACTCGGTGTTCCAGCAGGTGCTGCTGCGGCCCAAGGAGTACGCGGTGTTGGCCACGCCGAACCTGAACGGCGACTATCTCTCGGACGCGTGCGCCGCGCAGGTTGGTGGGCTCGGGATGGCGCCCGGGGCGAACATCGGCGACGGGTACGCGGTGTTCGAGGCGACGCACGGCACCGCCCCCAAGTACGCCGACCAGGACAAGATCAACCCGGGGAGCCTGATCCTCTCCGGCGTGATGATGTTCGAGCACATCGGCTGGGATGACGTGGCGGCGGCGATCGTGAAGGGGATCGCGGGGGCGATCGCGGCCAAGCAGGTCACCTACGACCTCGCGCGCCAGATGGATGGTGCGACGGAAGTGCCGACGTCCGTCTTCGCGGACCGCATCGTGGAGTACCTCGGATGAACGTGACCGTGACCGCCGGTGCCCTCGAGGCGGTGGATACGCCGCTCCTGGCGGTGGCCGTGCCGAAGGTGGGGAAGACGCTGCCGGCGCCCCTCGCCGCGCTCGACGCGGCGATCGGCGGCCTTCTGGCGCCGCTCTTCGCCGCCGGGGAGTTCACCGGCGCGCGCGATGAGTTCGCCCTCGTGCACACGACCGGAGCCCCGACGCGGCGGGTGGCGCTGGTCGGCATGGGGAAGGCGGAGGACGTGAGCCGCGCGAGCGTGCGCCGGGCGGCGGCCGTCGCGGCGCGACGCGCCCGCGGGCTGGGCACCGGGGCGCTCACCTTCGCCGTGCCCGCAGAGTTCCGGGGCGCCGTCACGGTGGCGGACCTTGGCCAGGTGGCGGTGGAGGGCGCGGAGCAGGGCGCCTGGGCCTTCGACGAGCTGAAGTCGGCTGATGGCGACGAGAAGAGGGCGCCCGTGGACGCGCTCGCCATCGTCGCGGCGCCGAGCGAGGAGCCCGAGGTGCGGCGGGGCGTGGACATCGGGACCGCGATCGCCGCCGGGCACGTGCTGGCGCGCCGGCTCCAGTTCCTCCCGCCGAACCAGTGCACGCCGGCGTACCTCGCGGACACCGCGGTCGCGATGGGGAAGGCGTACGACTTCGCGGTCACGGTGCTCGACAAGGCGGGGATCGAGGCGGAGGGGATGGGCGCCCTCCTGGCGGTGAATCAGGGATCGGCGACGGAACCCCGCTTCATCGTCCTGGAGTACAAGGGGGCGAGGGACGCGGCGCCGGTCGCGTTGGTGGGCAAGGGGATCACGTTCGACGCCGGTGGCATCTCGATCAAGCCGGCGCAGGCGATGGAGGAGATGAAGTACGACATGTCGGGCGCGGCGGCGGTGCTCGGGGCGATGGAGGTCGTGGGCCGGCTCCGGCCGACGCTGAACGTCGTGGGCATCATCCCCTCGACCGACAACATGCCGGGCGGGCGCGCGGTGCGGCCCTCGGACGTCGTAAGGGCGCACTCCGGCAAGACGGTGGAGATCGTGAACACCGACGCGGAGGGGCGGCTGGTCCTCGCCGACGCGCTCTCGTACGTGAAGCGCTTCAAGCCGGCTGCGGTGCTCGACGCGGCCACGCTGACGGGCGGGGTGATCCTGGCCCTCGGCCACGTGGTGAGTGCGGTGATGGGGAACGACGAGGCGCTCATCGAAGAGGTGCGCCGCGCGGGGGAGCGTGCGGGGGAGCGCGTGTGGCCGCTGCCGATGCACGACGAATACCGGGAGCTGAACAAGTCCGACATCGCCGACGTCAAGAACAGCGGCGGCCGGCCGGCGCAGTCCATCACCGCGGGGTGGTTCCTGCGCGAGTTCGTGGATGGCTTCGCCTGGGCGCACCTCGACGTGGCGGGCACCGCCTACACCGGCAACGACACGGCCCAGCTGGCGAAGGGGCCCGCTGGCGTGCCCGTGCGACTCTTCGCCGAGTTCCTCCTGGCGCGCGCTGGCTGACGTGACGCGGCGCGTCCGGGCCCTTCTCCTCGCGGCCGCGCTGGCGGTCCCGGCGGGGCTCGCCGCGCAGAACCCGCCCGCCGCACCCGCGCCGGCGACTCCGGCGGCACCGGCGGCACGGGCAGATTCGCTTCCACCCGGGGCGATCCCCCCGGCCCGGCCCGATTCCGCGCTCCCCGACTCCCTCTCGCCCGACAGCTTCAGCGCCGTCCTCCCGCCCCTCGGCCCGCCCGCCGGCCCGATGCCGCGCGGGTCCCGGATCGTCTTCGACCGGGACGCGCTGGTGATGTCGGGGGCCCTCACTCTCGGTGAGCTGCTGCGCCAGGTGCCGGGCACCTTCCTGGTCCGCGCCGGGTGGTACGGTCTCCCGGAGGTGGTCCACTACGCCGGGCAGGGGGCCTCCTCCATCGAACTGTTCTGGGATGGGTATGCGATGGATCCGATGGGAGAGGACAGCGCCGGGTTCGATGTGGGGCGCATCCCGCTCGGGCTCTTCAGCCGGATCGAGGTCGAGGTCCTCCCGACGGTCCTCCGCGTCTACCTCATCTCGGACACGCAGGGGGTACGGCGGGCCCGGACCGAGACGTCATTCGGCACCGGGGACGGCACGACGAACAGCTACCGCATCCGCTACCTTAACCGGTGGCGGGGAGGGTTCGGCGCCGGCCTCGGCGTGAACTGGTTCGGCACCACCGGCGCGCCGTCCACGCCCGCCAGCTCCTCCGACCTCACGCTCTGGGCCAAGGGGACCTGGGCGCCCTCCACGCTGATGGGCGTCGAGTACCAGTACATCCGCTACTCCCTCAACCGGGAGGCGCTGGTCAATCCCGTCACGTCGGCCGGCGTCCTGCCGGGCCGGCGCGTGTGGCGCTCGGACGGCTTCCTCCGCGCCTACGCCGGGACCCGTCCGGACGGGATGGGGTACCGGTTCGACGCGCTGTTCGGCAGCTCCTCGTACGGTGACAGCTCGGTGACTGCGGCACGCAGCATCGCCCAGGGCGCGGCGATCGCGGCGTACCGGGCGGAGCGCTGGTCGGGCGAGGCGGCGGTGCGCGTGCGCGACGACCGGACGCCGCTCCAGTTCGAGGCACGGGTGGCCTCGACGCCGCTGTCGTGGGTCACGCTCGAGGCCTCCGTCATCTCCCGCAGCCTGTTGGGAGGGCGGTCGTCGCGGGAGGCGAGCGCGGCGGTGACGGCCCGGCCCATCGGCCCGCTACAGCTGCGCGGGTCGGTGCGGGTGCGGGACGCGGTGGCCGTGCCCGCCGTGCTGGCCGACAGCGCCCAGCGCGTCACCGACTGGTCGGTGGGCGCGGGACTGGTGACGCGCCGGCTCGATCTGGACGTGGCCCTCGAGCGCCACGGCGCCTACGCGGCCCCGGTGTACGGGACCTTCGGGGGTCTGGTGCCGTTCGGGACGAGCCAGGGACTGCGGACGCTCACGGTGAGCCTCGCGTACCGCCCGACGGCGTATTTCACCCTCGAAGGTTGGGACCGGGAGCCGCTCGTGGCCGCAGCGTCGGGGGGT